>DASTDJ010000081.1:0-3742 GCA_035710425.1 Nocardioides sp. | reverse complement strand
CCCATCACAGTCCGCAGCGGCTGATGCGGCAGTGGCTGGTCCTGCTCGTCGCGCACCGTCAGCTGGGGGTCGTCGACCGCGACGGTGTTGGTGCCCACCAGCATCGCGTCGCACAGGGCGCGCAGGCGGTGGGTGTCGATCCGGGCCGCCCGGCTGGACACCCAGCGCGAGGTGCCGTCGGCAGCAGCGCTGCGGCCGTCGAGGGTGGTCGCGAACTTCCAGGTGACGAACGGGCGCTGGTGGTCGACCGCGAACGTCCAGACCGCGTTCAGCGCACGGGCCCGGTCCTCGAGCAGCCCCGAGGCGACCTCGACCCCGGCTGCGCGGAGCGTCCCGCCACCCCCGGCCGCCACCGGGTTCGGGTCGGGCTGGGCGAAGACGACCCGGCGTACCCCTGCGGCGACCAGCTTCTCGGCGCACGGCCCGGTGCGGCCGGTGTGGTTGCAGGGCTCGAGCGTCACGACGGCAGTGGCGCCGCGGGCGGCTTCTCCCGCGCGGGCCAGCGCGTCGGCCTCGGCGTGCGGCGTGCCCGCGCCGCGGTGGTAGCCCTCAGCGACCGTCAGGCCCGTGTCGTCGAGAAGGACGCAACCGACCCGCGGGTTGGGGCCGAGCGGGACGCCGGGCGTGGCCGCGAGCTCGAGGGCACGCATCATCGCCGCCTGCTCGGCCGGCGTGGTGGTCATCTCGCCCCTCGTGTCCGGTCGCGGACTCCGGGGCCGACGGCGCGTCGCTCACGACCCGGCGATGCCGGGACGCCTGACGTCACCAGCGTGCGCTTCCCATCCGGACTTTCACCGTCGGTCCAGGATCTCCACCTGGTCAACCGGTCACTGGCTGTGACCGGGTCGCGGACTTCTGAGCGAAGCGAAGAGCCTTCGTCCAGTCACCGCCGGTTCGGAATTACACCGACCCCAGAGCACGCGAGCTATCAACTCGTCCCTCCAAGCGTGCCACATCGTGGTGACTCGCGCCTTCGTCGACCGGCGTGAGGTCGCCCACAGCCCGACCTGCGATGGTGACGTCATGAGCGCAACGTTCACCCGCCACGACCCGTCCGACGTCCCTGCTCCAGAGGGTGGCTACACCCACGGGCTCGAGGTCTCGCACCCGAGCCGCTGGTTGCTGGTCAGCGGGCAGATCCCCGAGCAGCCGGACGGCCGGGTGCCCGACTCGGCCGAGGAGCAGTGCCGGGTGATCTGGGGTCACATCCGGGCGGCGCTGGACTCCGCTGCAATGTCGGTCACCGACATCGTCAAGGTCACGACGTACCTCAGCAACAGGGACGTCGCGGCGGCCAACTCCCGGGTTCGCAGCGAGGTGCTCGGTGACCACCGGCCGGCGCTCACGGTGGTGGTCGCCGAGATCTTCGACCCCGCCTGGCTCCTCGAGATCGAGGTCCTCGCCGCGGCCTGACACCCCCTACTTCCAGCTCCGCCGCAGCACGCTGCTGACCGCCCAGGGGTCGGTGCCCCGGCAGCCGGCCAGCACCCCTGCGCCCACGGGGCTGCCGGTGTAGATCGCAGGACCACCGCCCACCCAGGTCATCCACGCCGCGGCGAACGCCTGAGCGAGCTCGGCGCGGACGCCGAGAGCCGTCGGCACCGGGTGCCACACGACCCGGTCGGGGCGGTACGACGCCAGCGGGCGGAGTCCGTCGACCACCGACACGTCGTCGGCGACGTAACGCGGTACCAGGTAACGCGGCGCACCGACCGGCGCCACCATCTCTGCCAGCGCTCCGGCGAACACCGCGCTCTGCTCGGTGCCCGCCGTGCCCGGGTCGAGCACGACCCGCAGCTGGCCCGAGGAGTCGAGGTGCCAGTCCACGCCCTCGGCCCCCGCCGAGGTCAGACCGGCGGCGTGCAGCCCGTCGGCGAGGGCGCAGGCCACCTGGACCAGGTCCGCCTCGACCGCAGCAGTGGAGAGGATCCGGCGCCGCCGCGACGCGGCGACCGCCGGGGAGGCCCCGAGCAGCAGCGCCGCCGGCACCCGCCCGAGCGGGCCGAGGGCGACCGTCGCCACGGCCGATGCGGCCGCGAGTCCGAGCATCGCCAGTGGCGCGTTCCGCCAGACCTTCGGCCGCTCCCTCGCGCGGACGCCTCTCTCGAGAAGCACCACCTCGGGCGGCTCCAGGGCGCCAGCAGGTGCGGCGACGCGCGGGGCGGCCCCACGACGAGGCCGGATCCAGACGGTGTGCCGCACCTCGTCGTCGTACGGCGTGCCCACCCGCCACGCGGCCGCCACCTCCGCACGCCGCTCGGCGCGCACCAGCATCTCGGCGTTGGTCGCCGAGAACGTGGCCGCCGGCGGGGGTGTGTGCGGCGAGAAGCTCGGATGGATGTGGGCGACCCCGTCCACGACATCGCCGGTGGCGTCGACGCCGAAGTAGCCCTGGTGCTTGCGCACGGTTCGCTGCCAGTCGTTGTCGCCCTTGGGGTGACCCTCGGCGACGCAGCAGACGGTCCAGTTGACCGCCACCTTCGCGGGGTCGCGGGGGTCGAGGCGCAGCGTCCGCCCGCGGGTCTGCACCACGGCGCCCGGAGTGCTCGCCATGCTCAGGTCGACCAGACCGGTGGCGGTGGGCGCGTCCCACCCCTCACCGAGCAGGGCCCGGGTGCCGATCAGCACCTGGCAGCGCCCCGCGGTGAAGAAGTCCGTCACCGCCCGTACCCACTGCCGGCTCGACCAGCTGCCGGTCAGCTCGGCGATCCCGTCGGCGTCCGGCTCGCTCACGACCAGGCCCGGTGCGCCGACCTCCCCGCGCAGCCGCTCGAGCACGGAGGGCGCGGCGGCGACCGTGCGTCCGGTCACCATCAACGGTGCCAGCCCGGACGTCGAGGGGTCGGCCAGCAGCTGCGTGAGCGCCAGCCGGGCCGACCCGGCCTGGGCCGGCAGCACGTCGACCAGGTCCGCGCCCACCGTGGCCGCGGCCTCCTCGTGGTCGCAGATCACCAGCATGCCCATCCGGTCGCCAAGACTCCGGTGCTCGGCGCCGACGATCTCCACCAGCGCTCCTGACTTGGCCGCGCTCCTGGCAAGCACCCGGTCGACGGCGGTGCGACCGCGCCGGATGCCGTTGCGGGTCAGCTGGAACCCGATCGCCGGGAGCGCCCGCCGCAGTGCCTCGCGCACGTCCTGGTCCCGGTCGTCGACGCTGTCCGCGACACAGGCGTCGTACCAGTCGTCGACGAGGAGCGCCCAGTCGTCCGCGGTCGGTGCGTGCGCGTGCTGCTCGCCCCGGACCACGTCGTCGGCGAGCCGCAGCAGCCCCGCGTGCTCGAGACGCAGCGCAGCATCGCCCAGGGCCGGGTGCTTCGCCGCGACCCGGGCGAACGGGACCTCGCCGTGGAACCGGAGGTCGGCCCAGACCAGGAACGGCGTCGCCCCGAAGGTCGGGTCGACCAGCTGAGTGGTGAGCTCGGCGAACCGCTCGGCCTGCCCGGCCAGCCACTCGGCCTCGGTCGGTGACGGGGTGGTCAGCCAGATCAGGTCCACGAACGGCGCGAGGTGGCCCTCGCGCACCACCGCAGGGATCGAGGCGGCGTAGACCACGTCACCGAAGAGCTCCTCCACCAGCGCGGCCTGGTCGACGCTCAGCGTCTCCGGTGGGGTGGCGGTCAGCCCGAGGACCGTGGCCTCGGGCAGCGCCTCGAGGACCTCGACGAGCAGCCGCCCCCACACCTCCAGCAGGTGGTGGCACTCGTCGAGCACCAGTGTCACCGGCCCGGCCTCGCGCAGCGCC
>DASTDJ010000080.1:0-20075 GCA_035710425.1 Nocardioides sp. | reverse complement strand
TTCGAGCGCGGTCACCGCCGCGCGGACGCGGTCGTTCTCTGTGCGGACGTGGCGCAGCCGGCGCGGGTCGCCGCGTTCGGACTCGGCCCGCCGGTCGGCGTACCCGCCGTCGGCGTGGCTGTGGTGCACGCGCGTGTCGATGACCAGGATCGCCACCCCAGCAGCAGCGAGGGGGAGCGGGACATCGCGGGTGGACTCGTCGGCGAAGTCGATGAGCAGCGCGTGGTCGGCCCGGCACAGCAGCGAGGCCATCTGGTCGAGCCCGCCGGTGTTCGCACCGGCCACCTCGGTCTCCGCCCGGCGGCACACCCGCACCAGGTCGCGGCGCAACGGGTCCGACAGGTCGCGTCCGAGCAGGTCGGCAACCGCCACCGCGACCGCCACCTCGAGCGCGGCGGAGCTCGACAGACCGGCCCCGAGCGGGACGTCGCTGTCGACCGAGATGTCGAGGCCGGGCACCTCCCAGCCCTCCTCCCGCAGCACCCAGAGCACGCCGGCGGCGTACGCCGCCCAACCGACGGCATCACCGAGCTGGTCGGTGGTGCTCTCGAACGGCTCGTCCACCTGGCGGCTCACGATGCGTACGACGTCGTCGTCCCGCTCGGAGATGGTGGCGGTCGTCGTCCGGTCCAGCGCGAACGGCAGGGCCAGACCACCGTGGTAGTCGGTGTGCTCACCGATCAGGTTCACCCGGCCGGGCGCCCGACCCACCGCACTTCGCACGTCGCCACCCTAGGCTGTGAGCCGTGCAGTTCCTCCATACCGCCCCGCCGCACGACCTGACCTACGACGACGTCTTCATGGTCCCGCGGCGCTCCGCCGTGACCAGCCGGTACGACGTCGACCTGGGCACCTCCGACGGCACCGGCGCGACGCTGCCGCTGGTGGTGGCCAACATGACCGCCATCGCCGGGAAGCGGATGGCCGAGACCGTGGCCCGCCGCGGCGGCATCGTGGTGATCCCGCAGGACATCCCGGCGCCCGTGGTGGCCGACGTCGTGCAGTACGTCAAGTCGCGGCACCTGGTGTTCGACACCCCGATCGAGCTGGCGCCGCACCAGACCGTCGCGGAGGCGCTGTCGCTGATCCCGAAGCGCTCCCACCGCGCCGCCGTGGTCGTCGATGAGGGGCGCCCGGTGGGCGTGGTCACCGAGGCCGAGTGCACGGAGGTGGACCGGTTCGCCCAGGTCGGGCAGGTGATGGGTCCGGTGACCGCCCTGATCGACGAGGACACCGAGCCCCGGACCGCCTTCGACGCCCTGGACGCCGCGCGGGCACCGCTGGCCGTGGCGGTCGGCGCCGACGGCCGCCTGGTCGGCGTACTCACTCGCACCGGGGCGCTCCGGGCGACGCTCTACCAACCGGCGGTCGATCCCTCGGGCGGCTTGCGGATCGCCGCAGCGATCGGCGTCAACGGCGACGTGGCCGCCAAGGCCAAGGAGCTGCTCGAGTCCGGCATCGACTGCCTCGTCGTCGACACCGCGCACGGTCACCAGGACCGGATGGTCGAGGCGCTGACCGCGGTGCGGGGAGTGGATCCGTCCGTGCCCGTGGCCGCCGGCAACGTGGTCTCCGCCGAGGGCACCCGTGCGCTGATCGAGGCCGGCGCCGACATCGTGAAGGTGGGCGTCGGACCGGGCGCGATGTGCACGACCCGGATGATGACGGGCGTCGGCCGCCCGCAGTTCTCGGCGGTGCTGGAGTGCGCCGAGGCGGCCCGGTCGCTCGGGCGGCACGTCTGGGCCGACGGCGGCGTCCGACACCCGCGTGACGTGGCCCTGGCGCTGGCCGCAGGCGCGTCGTCGGTGATGATCGGCTCCTGGTTCGCCGGTACCCACGAGTCCCCGGGCGACCTGATGCAGGACCCCGATGGACGTGCCTTCAAGGTCTCGTTCGGGATGGCTTCGGCCCGGGCGGTGGCCAACCGCACAGCGACGGAGTCGGCGTACGACCGGGCGAAGAAGGGCCTCTACGAGGAGGGCATCTCCTCCTCGCGCATGTACCTCGACCCGGCGCGTCCGGGCGTGGAGGACCTGATCGACGAGATCTGTTCCGGGGTCCGGTCCGCCTGCACGTACGCCGGCGCGGCGACGCTCGAGGAGTTCCACGAGCGAGCCGTGGTCGGAGTCCAGTCCGCCGCCGGCTTCCACGAGGGTCGACCGCTCGCGACCTCCTGGTAGCCCATCGGCATGACGGTCGAGCCGAGCTGGAGCCTGCTCGTCGCGGTGGTGCTGCTGACGGCGATCGCGGTCGGCGCGGCCGTGCTGGGCCGGGTGCCGATCCGGGCGTCGGTCCCCCTTGCGGTGGTGCGTGCCGGGGCACAGCTGACGGTTGCCGCGTTGGTGATCACGGCGGCGCTGGAGCATCTCGCCCTCGCGGTCGCGGTCGTCGCCTTCATGTTCGCGGTCGCGGTGCTCACCGCGGCTCGGCGGAGCGGCGCCGGTCGCAGCTGGCCCTGGTTGGCCCTCGCCATCGCGGGTGGCTGGCTGCCGGTCCTCGGGATCATCTTCGGGACCGGCATGGTGCCGCTGCAGCCCGAGACGCTGATCCCGTTCGGCGGCATCGTCGTGGGCGGCACGATGACGGCGGTCTCCCAGGGCACGCGCCGCGCCTGCCAGGCGCTGCGCGACGGGCTCTCCCAGCTCGAGGCCGGGTTGGCGCTGGGGCTGCTGCCGCGTGAGGCGGCGGGGGAGCTCACCGGCCGCTACACGGCCGAGTCGCTCTTCCCGGTGCTGGACCAGACCCGCACCGTCGGGGTGGTGACGCTGCCCGGCGCCTTCATCGGCGTGCTGCTGGGCGGCGGGTCGCCGGCCGAGGCCGCCGCCGCCCAGATCGTGGTCCTGGTGGGCCTGATCGCCGCGGAGACCGTCGGAGTCGTGACCGCCACGCGGTTGGTCGACTCCGGACGGCTCCTCGACCCGGAGCTGAGGGCACGTGCCCTGCTTTGGGATTAGGACCGTGACGATCGCTCCGTGCGGCCCCGGACGATGCCGATGAAGACCTGCACGCGCTCATCGTCGTTGTCGATCAGCCAGGCGAGTCCCACGGTGGTCGGCGGGAGATCGGTCACCGGCCGGTAGATGGCGTCCTTGCGGTGGTGGAGCCGGGCCAGGGACATCGGCATCACCGCGACGCTGTCGCCGTTGGCGACCACGGCCACCGCGTCCTTGGCCGGGATGGCCGACCAGTCCACCTCGTCCTCGGCGATGTCGGCGTGGACGACCTCGTCGGCGGCGGCCAGGTAGTGGTCGCTCGCCGCCACGGCGACCGCGAGCTCGTCGTAGAGCGGAATGCAGTGCAACCCGTCGCGGTCGATCGGCAGGCGGACCAGGGCCATGTCGAGCGCCCCGGACCGGATCCCGTCCTCCTGCTCGGCCTGGGAGACCGGCACCAGCTCGATCGGGTCGCGGCGGCGCTGCCGCCAGATCCGCGCCCACTTGTCCGGCATCGCGCCCTCCACGAACCCGACCCGGAACGCCACCTCGCTCATCGCCGAGCATCCTAGGGTCGAGGCGGGACGACCCGCGTCAGTCGGCGTCGACAGGCATGGGCGTGACGGCGCGCCCCGCAGCTTTCGCGAGGCAGCCCCGCGACGCACCCACCCGACCGAGAGCGGTGAGGTCCCCGGCACCCAGCAGCACGTTGAGCGACGAGGAGACGCCGTACATCAGCTGGCGGGGGGAGTGGGCATGGCCCAGGCCGAGGACGTGTCCGAGCTCGTGCGTCACCACCTGGCGCCACGTGCTGCGCGGGTGGCGGTCGGTCCGGTCGAGCAGCATGTAGCCGCTGAACCGCCGGTGGCCCTGCACCCAGTGCCCGCCGATGCCCACCACGCGTCCGGACAGGCCGGCCTCCTCCTTCGGGCTCTGCCAGTCGACGACGACGTCGGTGCCGGCGGGGTGGTAGCCGAGCCGGTTGCGCCGTACCTCCCGCGTGGTGCGGCCCAGGTAGTCGAACCTGAAGCCGGTCACCTGGCCGACCTGGCGGAACGCGCGGCGGACGTCGGCCGTCGCGCCGCGGTAGCTTCCCCGGGGATTGATGCGGTACGCGATGGTCCGGCACGGGTCCCAGCGGGCACCGCGATGGGAGAGCCAGGTCCAGTCCGACTTCCGCCCTCGCGGCTGGTACGGCATCTTGACCGTGACCCGGCGGGTGGCGCTCACCGAGGGGCCGAGCACCAACGTGGCCGGGGCGAACACCCGCAGCCGGTGGGTGCCCCGCCAGTCCGGAGCGCGGAACGAGTAGCCGCCACCCAGGCCGGTGGTCATGGAGTCCACCTCCTGCCACCCGTTCTCCCTGGTCCTCAGCTGGAGCACGACGCGGCGGAGCCCGGGGCCCTGACCGGAGACGAGGACCTTCTTGCCAAGCCGGACGGTGTCGTCGGACACGGCGATGGTGATGTCGGGGTCGGCCGCGACGGCCGGCTCGGCGCGCGCGAACAGAAACGCGATCTGGGTGGTGGTCAGCAGGACGGCGAGGGACGCGCGGATCAAGATCTCTCCAGGGACATCGGCTCGAGGAGCCGCGGGGGAGGCGCGTGGAGAGCCGCGCCACTGTCGAACACCGATACTGCGCGGGTGTCGCTCAGGTCGCTACCGAAGAACGGTCTTACCGACCTAGTACATAAGGGCTAGTGGCGCCCGTCGATCGACCCACAGGCACACTGGCCGGATGCCCCGTAGGCAGTCGCGCACCGACCAGATCATCACCGTCCTCGAGGACGCGTTCGCACCACTGATGCATGCGGACCCCGCCGCCTTCCGCGCGAAGTACCGCAAGATGGCATCCGACCCCCACGCGTTCTACCGAGGGACCGCCTGTCTGTTCTACGCCGACATCACCCAGCAGGACGACCCGTTCGTCACGGAGCGGAGCGGACGCATCTGGGTGCACGGCGACCTGCACGTGGAGAACTTCGGTACCTACCTGAACGCCGACGGCCGACTCGTCTTCGACGTCAACGACTTCGACGAGGCCTACCTCGGCCACTTCACGTGGGACCTCCAGCGGTTCGCGGCGTCCCTGGCACTGATGGGTTGGCAGAAGGCCCTTCCGGAGGAGGCGGTCAGCCGGCTCATCGGCCGCTACGTGCGCGCATACCTGCGCCAGGTCGACGCCTATCGGAAGAGTGCGGACGACGACGACTTCGCGTTGCACCTGAACAACACCCACGGTCCGATCCAGGAGGCGCTGGTCACTGCCCGCTGCCGACGTCGCGCCGACCTGCTGGACGACACGACGGTGCTCGCTGACGGGACCCGGACGCTTCGAGACGTCCCGGGAGTGCGGCGGCTCGGCAAGAGCGAGCGGCTCAAGGTGGTCAGCGCCTTCGAGCGCTACCTGGAGACGATCCCGCACGACAAGCGGTTCGACCGTGACCTGTTCTACGAGCTGCGCGACGTGGTCGGGAAGTCCGGGTTCGGCATCGGCAGTGCCGGCCTTCCTGCCTACAACTTCCTCGTCGAGGGGTTCAGCGAGGCGCTCGACAACGACGTGCTGCTCCTGATGAAGCAGGCCAACATCCCGGCGATCAGCCGTTTCGTCGACCCCGCGGAGGTGGAGAGCTACTTCGACCACGAGGGGCACCGCACCGTGGTCAGCCAGCGGGCGCTGCAGGTGCACACCGATCCGTTGCTCGGTCACACCACGCTGGACGGCGTCGCCTACGTCGTCTCGGAGCTGTCGCCGTACGAGGTCGACCTGGACTGGTCGTCCATCTCCGAGACGGACCAGGTCGCCGACGTGGTCGACCTCCTCGGCCGGGCGACCGCCAAGATCCACTGTGCCTCCGACGAGGACTCCGCCCAGGACCTCGTCGACTTCCAGGTCGAGGAGGCGATCGCCGAGAGCGTCGACCGCCGACGTCGCGAGCTCACGAGGTGGATCACCGAGTTCGGCACCGAGTACGCCGCGACGGTGCGGGACGACCATGCGCTGTTCGTCGACGCGTTCCGCGAGGGCCGGATCGGCGTCTCGTCGACATGACGGCGGCCACGATGGTGCTGGCCCGGGCTCACGCTCAGGACCACCCTTTCGGGACCTCGCACGTGTCCGCCGGGGGTCCGCCGGACGAGGTCGCCCTGGAGGTGGCCGGCTTCCAGGCCCGGCGCGCCGTTGACACCGCCGGCGCATTCAAGGCAGGCCGGGCCGCCCGACCGCGCTGAGATTCGCCTCGGGGCCAGTAGGGTCAGCCGATGAGAAGCGAGAGGAAGGCCGTCGTCGTAGGTGGCGGCATCGGCGGCCTCGCCGCTGCGCTCGGGCTATGGCGAGCAGGATGGGACGTCGAGGTCCTGGAGCGTGCCCCGGTCTTCGGGGAGGTCGGTGCGGGCCTGTCGCTGTGGCCCAACGCGCTGCGTGCCCTGGACGCTCTGGGTGTCGCCGACGAGGTCCGCGGGCGGTCTCAGCTGCACGGTCAGGCAGGGATCAGGGACGCCCGCGGACGGTGGCTCACGCGGACGGACAACGAGGCCATCCGCAGCCGCTACGGCGACGTCGCGATGATCCACCGGGCCGACTTCATCGAAGTCCTCCGCGCGGCACTCCCGGGGACCACCCTCCGACCCGGCATCACGGTTGACGGGGTGCAGGAGGACGGAACGGTCGCGCACTCGGACGGGACGTCCCAGGGCGACGTCGTCGTGGGCGCGGACGGCATCGACAGCACCGTGCGGCGCTCCCTGTGGGAGCCCGTTTCTCCGCGCTACGCGGGCTACACCGCCTGGCGGTGGGTGACGCCGCCGATGGACGTGCGGGACAGCAGCGAGACCTGGGGGCGCGGCCGGCGCTTCGGCTACGCGCCACTGGCCGACGGCCGGGTCTACTGCTTCGCCGTCGCCAACGCCCCGGAAGGTGCGCCCGACGAGGGGGTGCCAGGGCTGAAGCGCCGGTTCTCGGGTTGGCACGCGCCCATCGACGATTTGCTCGAGGCCGCCGGCGACGCGACCCTCCTGCACCACGACCTGTTCGACCTGCCGGACCTCGACAGCTTCGTCCGGGGATCCGTCGTACTGCTCGGCGACGCTGCGCACGCCATGACGCCGAACCTGGGACAGGGGGCCTGCCAGGCGCTCGAGGATGCGGTGGTGCTGGCCGACATCGCGAGCCGACCTGACCTTTCCTTGCCGGAGTACGACGCCCTACGTCGACCGCGCACGCAGATGGTCGTCGCCCGGTCCCGCCGGATCGGGGCCGCTGCACAGGCATCGTCCCGGCCGGTCGTGGCGCTTCGGGACCTCGCGGTGCGCGCCATGCCGCAGAAGGCGTTCACGCGCTCGTTGGACCCGGTGCTGACCTGGTCGCCGTGACGCGGCGGGGCCGGAGCTCGAGCCACGCGACTCCGATGAGGAAGAGCCCCATCCCGATCGGCCCCATCGGTGGGGCGTGGCCGAGCGTGAAGACGGCCGCCCCCAGTGACAGGCAGACGAGCGCCCCGGTCGGCGCGACGTTCCTGAGCGCGGTCACCACGGCGACTGCGACGGCGAGCCAGAGCAGGCCGGCACCCCAGTAGAGCAGCAGACCTCGGGGGTCCGGATCGCCGGAGATCAGCTCGTCGACGAGGGATCCCGCACCGTCCTGCGCCGGGGCCGGCAGGTCGTTGGCCGTCTCGGCGGCGATGCCCCAGGCGAGTCCGAGGATCGCGTCGAGCGCGGTGTAGGCGACCACGAACGGGATGATCAGGATCCGGGCGACCGTGGCAGCCCGGCTGTCCAGACCCTCGACGAGGAGCCAGAGCACGTAGGCGAGCCCCATGATCAGGAAGAGCTGTGCGACGTGCAGGCCGACGAAGAGGTCGGTGTCGTCCCCCAGCTCCGGGTTCTCGGTGGGGTGGAGGAGACCCAGGACGACGTACATGGCCGGGACGCCGAAGAGCAGCACGCGTCGCCAGGTGCGCTGGTGGCCGGACATCACTCACCTCGGATCTCCGACCACTGTGCTCTCGCAGGGACGTCGTGTCAGCACCACGGCTGGGTGAAGCTGGTGCAGACACCCGGCCGGGCATACCCAAATAGGACTAGCCTGCCCTGCGGACGTCACGCTACCCCCCGAGATGTGGCGTCCGGGCCGCCGCTCCGGGGGGCTCCCGGGGCGGCGGCCGCCCGCGCGTGTGTGCCCCCCGAGATCTACCCCGTTGAGGGTGATGTGGGCCCACCCACCGCATGTCGACCATGAGGTCGACAGACGTCCGAACCGTCGGCGCACCGCCGGTCGGAGACCTCGGACTCATCAACGGGAGGTTCAACGTGACAAGCGCTTGGGATTACGAGGTCTGGGAAGGGTTCTGGACCCTGCTCTGGTTCTTCCTCTTCTTCATCTGGATCTGGCTGCTCATCTCGGTCTTCAGCGACATCTTCCGCAGTGACGACCTCTCCGGCTGGAACAAGGCCTTCTGGACGATCTTCGTGGTCGTGCTGCCGTACCTCGGCGTCTTCGTCTACCTGATCGCGCGCGGCAAGAAGATGGGCGAGCACGCCGTGCGGGATGCCTCGCGGCGCGAGGAGCAGATGCGCAGCTATGTGCAGGAGGTGGCGGGCAGCGGGACCAGCACCGCACAGGAGATCGAACGGCTGCACCAGCTGCAGACCCAGGGCGCGATCACCGAGGAGGAGTTCCGCCAGGCCAAGGCGAAGCTGCTGACCTGAGGTCCGGCGGGCAGCCCCGGGGGCCGGGGCACATGAGAGCAGATGGTGTCCGAGGGGGGACTTGAACCCCCACGCCCTAATACGGGCACTAGCACCTCAAGCTAGCGCGTCTGCCAATTCCGCCACCCGGACGAGTGCGGAGGAACCTTAGCAAAACGGGCGGCGCTTCCCCGCATCGGGGCGAGGCCTGTCCGAGTGCCACTATGGCCCCATGGACGACGACGTTCAGGGACCGACGTACGACCCCGCCGCCGAGGTCGTGGAGGTGTGCCGCGAGCTGATCCGGATGGACACCAGCAACTACGGCGACCAGGACGGACCGGGGGAGAGGAAGGCGGCCGAGTACGTCGCCGGGCTGCTCGACGAGGTCGGGATCGAGAGCCGTCTCTACGAGTCCGAGCCGGGCCGCACGTCGGTGGTCGCCCGGTGGGGCGGAGCGGTGGGCGACCGTCCCGGACTGCTGCTGCACGGTCACCTCGACGTGGTGCCTGCGGCGGCGGAGGACTGGCAGGTCGACCCCTTCAGCGGCGAGATCAAGGACGGTTACCTCTGGGGCAGGGGAGCGGTCGACATGAAGGACTTCGACGCGATGCTCCTGTCGCTGGTCCGGGCCCGCCAGCACGCCGGCCGCCCGCCCGAGCGGCCGATCGTGCTGTGCTTCACGGCCGACGAGGAAGCCGGCGGCCACAAGGGCGCCGAGGTGCTGATCCGCGACCACCCCGACGAGTTCGAGGGCTGCACCGAGGCCGTCGGTGAGGTGGGCGGCTTCAGCACGACCGTGCGCGGCCGACGCATGTACCTGATCGAGGCGGCCGAGAAGGGCATGGCCTGGATGCGGCTCAGCGCTCGCGGGCGGGCCGGGCACGGGTCGATGATCAACCGCGACAACGCCGTCACCGAGCTGGCCACGGCGGTCGCGAGGATCGGCGCCCACGAGTGGCCGGTGCGGCTGACGCCGACCATGCAGACGCTGCTGGCGGCGGTGGCCGAGCTCGCCGGCACCGAGGCCACGCCGGAGAACGCCGAGGCGCTCGTGGACGAGTTCGGCACCGCCACCCGGATGCTGGGCGCGGTGATCCGCAACACCACCAACCCGACCATGCTGAGCGCCGGCTACAAGGTGAACGTCGTGCCCACCGAGGCCACCGCCCACGTCGACGGACGCTTCCTGCCGGGCTACGAGGACGAGTTCTTCGCGACCCTGGCCGAGCTGTGCGGGGAGCACATCGACATCGACTACGTGTCCAACCAGCCCCCCTGGGAGATGCCGTACGACGGCGACCTGGTCGCGGCGATGGGGCGGTCGATCCTCGCCGAGGACGAGGACGCCCTGGTGGCGCCGTACCTGATGAGCGGCGGGACCGACGCCAAGCACTTCATCAAGCTGGGCATGCGCTCCTACGGGTTCACACCGCTCCGGCTGCCCGAGGACCTCGACTTCACCGCGCTGTTCCACGGCATCGACGAGCGGGTGCCCGTGGACGCCCTCGAGTTCGGTGCCCGGGTCTTCGACAGGTTCCTCGACGAGGTCTAGGCCGTCCGCACCGCGCGGATGATCTTGCGGCGCAGCACCACCCGGCGTGCGCCGTCGGGACCGATCCGGACCCGGTCGAGCTCCCAGCCGCCGTGCTCGGCGCGCTCGACGAGCAGCTTGGTGACGACGTTGCGAGGGAACTCGCGGGAGAACGTCACGCTCCTGAACTCCCACTCCACGCCGCGCGCGGGCGGCCGGCGCAATGCCCGGCTCATCCGTCGTCCGATACGTCGTCGAGGGCCTGCACCAGCTCATCTGGCAGCGCCTTGTCGTCGAGATCGAGGGCACCGCGCAGCTGGGCGCAGGTGCGGGCCCCGACGATCGGCGCGGTGACGCCCGGCCGGTCACGCACCCAGACCAGCGCCACCTCCATCGGCGTCCAGCCCAGGCCGTCGGCCGCCCGGACCACGGCCTCGACGACCCGGCCCGCGCGGTCGCCGAGGTAGGCCTCGACCCGTGAGTGGTCGGCCGCGCCCCGGGAGTCGGAGGGGATGCCCGTGCGGTACTTGCCGGTGAGGACCCCCTTGGCGAGAGGGGAGTAGGGGAACACGCCGAGCCCGAGTGCCTCGGTCGCGGGCAGCACCTCGTCCTCGATCGCCCGGTTGAGCAGGGAGTACTCCATCTGCGTGCTCGCCAGCGGAGCCCGGCCGGGGACGGCGAGCTGCCAGGTGGCCGCCTGCGCGGTCTGCCAGCCGGTGTAGTTGGAGATGCCGACGTACGACGTCCGCCCCGACGACACGGCGGTGTCGAGCGCCGCGAGCGTCTCGTCCAGGGGAGTGGTGTCGTCCCAGACGTGCACCTGCCACAGGTCGACGTGGTCGACGCCGAGGCGGCGCAGCGAGAGGTCGAGCGACGGGAGCAGCGCGCCCCGGGAGGCGTCGTACGACGGTCGTCCACGCCGGGAGCTGAAGCCGGCCTTGGTGGCGATCACGACGTCCCCGCGGGGGAAGCCGCCGGCCAGCAGCTGCCCCAGCAGCTCCTCGCTCGCCCCGCCGCCGTAGACGTGCGCGGTGTCCAGGAACGTGCCACCGGCATCCAGGAACGCGCTCAGCTGCTCGCGGGCCTCGTGCTCGTCGGTCACGCTTCCCCACGTCATCAGGCCGAGCCCCAGCTGGGAGACCTTCAGACCCGTGCTGCCAACAGACCGCTGCTGCATGGGCGAAAACCTAGCCGCCGTGCCACGCCCCCCGCGGCGAGGCTCGCTGGTTCACCCCTAGGATCGTGGCCCGTGTGGGATCTCCTCCAGGCCGTCGTGCTCGGCACGCTCCAGGGGCTGACGGAGTTCCTCCCGATCTCCAGCAGTGCGCACCTGCGGATCTTCCCCGAGCTGTTCGGCTGGGGCGACCCCGGTGCCGCGTTCACCGCCGTGATCCAGATCGGCACCGAGCTCGCCGTGCTCATCTACTTCCGGCACGACATCTGGCGGATCGCCTCGACCTGGCTCAAGTCGCTCTTCAAGCCGGAGTACCGCGGTCACTTCGACGCGCGGATGGGCTGGTTCATCATCGTCGGATCGCTGCCGATCGTGATCCTCGGCATCCTGCTCAAGGACATCATCGAGCAGGACTTCCGCAACCTGTGGATCATCGGCACCACCCTCATCGTGATGGGGCTGGTCCTCGGCCTCGCCGACCGGATCGGCAGCACCGACAAGGGGATCAAGCAGATCACCCTGAAGGACTCCGTGCTCATGGGCGCGGCCCAGGCGCTCGCGCTGATCCCGGGGGTGTCGCGCTCCGGAGCCACGCTGTCGATGGGCAGGCTGCTCGGCTACGAGCGCGAGGCGGCGACCCGCTACGCGTTCCTGCTCGCGATCCCGGCCGTGGTGGGAGCCGGGCTGTTCGAGCTCAAGGAGATCCCCGACGGCGACAACATCTACGGCTGGGGCCCGACCATCGTGGCGACGGTCGTCTCGTTCGTGGTCGGGTACGCCGCCATCGCGTGGCTGCTGCGCTACATCAGCACGCACTCCTACACGCCGTTCGTGATCTACCGGGTCGCGCTCGGCACCGCCACGCTGGTGCTGCTCAGCGCCGGCGTGCTCTCGGCCTGACCGCCCTCGCGGGCTGTCGTTTGGTCACCAACGACAGATTTAGAGGCCGACTTGTTGCCGTTGGTGACCAAACGGCAAGCCGCTAGAGCCAGCCGGACCTCTTGAACACCACCATCAGCACCACCACGATCGCCACCATCAGCAGCAACGCGGCGGGGTAGCCCACCACCCAGCCGAGCTCGGGCATGTGCCGGAAGTTCATGCCGTAGATGGATCCGACCAGGGTCGGGGCGACGAACAGCGCGACGCCGGCCGAGATCTTCCGCATGTCGTCGTTCTGCCGGATGCTGATCTGCGCGAGATGCGCCTCGAAGGCGGCCGACAGCAGCGTGTCGAGGTTGTCGGCGGTCTCCGCGATCCGGGCGAGGTGGTCGCCCACGTCACGGAAGTACGGCGCCGCGTCCGGATGGATGCCGTCGACGCTGGCGGTGGCGAACCGGGTGATGGGGTCGCGCAGGGGCATCACCGCGCGACGCACCTCCGCCAGCTCGCGCTTGAGCACGTAGATCCGGGTGGAGTCGTTCGTGCGCTCGTCGCTGAACACGGAGGCCTCGACCTCGTCGACGTCCTGGGTCAGCTCGTCGGCGACCTCGTCGTAGATGTCGACCACCTGGTCGCACACGGCGTACACGACGGCGGACGGGCCGTGGGCGAGCACCTTCTCGCGCTCCTCCAGCGCCATCCGGGCCTCGTGGAGCCCGCCGCCCTGCCCGTGGCGCACGGTCACGACGAAGTCCTCGCCGACGAACATGTTGATCTCGCCGGTCTCGACGGCGTCGTCGGCGTCGACATACCAGAGGGTCTTGAGCACCAGGAAGAGGCTGCGGTCGTAGCGCTCCAGCTTGGGGCGCTGGTGGGCCGACACCGCGTCCTCGACCGCCAGCGGGTGGAGGTCGAACACGTCCGCGACCTCGGCGAGCTCGGCCTCATCGGGCTCGAACAGGCCGATCCACACGAAGTCGCCGGGCGCGCACCGCCCGCGGACGGTGGCAAGGTCGGCGACGTCGCACTCCAGCGGGACCCGGACGCCCTTGCGGTACAGCGCGTTGTCGACGATCACGGGTGCCACGGTAGTGCTCGTTAGGCTCCCCGCCATGGCAACCGTCATCCTCGTGCGGCACGGCCGGACCGAAGCGAACGCCACCGGTCTGCTCGCGGGACGCACGCCGGGCGTGCGCCTGGACGCGACCGGGGCCGAGCAGGCCTCCCGGGTGGCGGAGCGGCTCGCTGTGCTCCCGCTCGCGGCGCTGGTGAGCAGCCCATTGGAGCGCTGCCGCGACACGGCTGCGGCGATCGGCAAGGCGCAGCAGCCCCGGACAAGGGTGGCGCGGGAGCGCGGGCTCACCGAGTGCGACTACGGCGAGTGGCAGGGCCGGACGATCAAGGAGCTCGCCAAGGAGCCGCTGTGGCGCACCGTGCAGACCCAGCCGTCGGCGGCGACGTTCCCGGGCGGTGAGTCGATGACCGCGATGCAGGCGCGGGCCGTCGAGGCCGTACGCCGGCGCGACGCCGACGTCGAGGCGGAGCACGGCGCTGGCGCCGTGTGGGTGGCCGTCAGCCACGGCGACATCATCAAGTCGGTGCTGGCCGACGCCCTGGGCATGCACCTGGACCTGTTCCAGCGGATCCACGTCGATCCGGCGTCGGTGTCCATCGTCCGATACACCGGGACCCGCCCCTACGTCCTGGCCACCAACACCCACGCGGGTGACCTGGGCTGGCTGGTGCCACCGAAGCGGAAGCGCGCCCGCCGCACGCGAGCCGCGGAGGACGCCCCTGTCGGCGGCGGTGGAGGCCCATCGACGGCCGTCTAGGGTGGAAGCCATGCCCATCGTGCACGGCTTCGACCCGCCGGAACGCTTCGTCACCGGCACCGTCGGGGAGCCCGGGGCGCGCACGTTCTTCCTGCAGGCCCGCGAGGGCAGCCGGCTCGTCAGCGTGGCGCTCGAGAAGCAGCAGGTGGCGGCGCTGGCCGAGCGCATCGACCAGCTGCTCGACGAGATCATGGCCACCGACGCCTCCAACGCGCTGGTCCCGGCGGTGGCCCCGATGGCGCTCGATGACACCGAGCCGCTCGAGCAGCCGATCGAGGAGGAGTTCCGCGCCGGGACGATGACCCTGTCGTGGGACCCGGACGACGAGCGGGTCGTCATCGAGGTCTTCCCGTTCACGGAGGCGGCGGTGGTCACCCCCGACCAGGTCGACCAGGACTTCGAGGAGCCCGAGCCCGACGAGGTCTTCCTGGTGCGCATCAACGCCGGCCACGCCCGCGCGTTCGTCAAGCGCGCCGAGCAGGTGCTCACCGCGGGCCGGCCCAGCTGCCCGTTCTGCGGCAACCCGATCGACCCGGACGGTCACCTGTGCGTGCGGGCCAACGGATTCCGTCGCCGCGACCCGTGACCTCGCACGACGCCCGTTCACCGCTCGCGGGCGACCTGGTGCTCCACGGCCGGATCATGCCGGCCTCCAACGCGACGTTCCTCGGCGAGATCGCCGGCACCAAGGTCGTCTACAAGCCCGTGGCGGGGGAGCGGCCGCTCTGGGACTTCCCGACCGGCACCCTCGCCGACCGCGAGGTGTCGGCGTACGCCGTCTCCGAGGCGACGGGCTGGGACATCGTGCCCGAGACCTGGATCGGCGAGGGCCCGCACGGCGACGGGATGGTCCAGCGCTGGCGCGAGCCCGACCCTGAGCAGGAGGCCGTCACCCTCATCAGCGCCGGAGAGACCCGTCCCGGCTTCCTCGCGGTGTTCGACGGGGTGGACCAGCACGACCGCGACATCACCCTGATCCACGAGGACACGCCCGCACTGCGCCGGATGGCGGTGTTCGACGTACTGGTCAACAACGCCGACCGCAAGGGCGGGCACGTGCTCGAGATGCCCGGCGGCCACCGGTACGGCGTCGACCACGGCGTCACCTTCCACCACGAGCCGAAGCTGCGCACCGTGCTGTGGGGGTGGCACGGCGAGCCGCTCACCGACGAGGAGGTGGCGGGGGTGCTCCGCGTGTGCGCGGCCCTGGCGGGTCCCCTGGGCGAGGCGCTGGCCGGCGCCCTGACCGACCACGAGATCGACGCACTCGAGCGCCGGTGCCGGCGGCTGCTCGACCGCGGCGTGCTGCCCACACCTCGAGGTGACTGGCCGGCCATCCCCTGGCCGCCGTTCTGAGCCCAGCCGCCGTCTAGGCTTCCCTCCATGCGCCCCTGGTCCTCCCCGGAGATGCCCTCCCTGTCCCTCACGGGGCCGCCGGTCGCCGTGCACGACACGGCCACCGGGCAGAAGGTGGTCATAGAGCCCGACGGCCCGGCGCGCCTCTACGTCTGCGGGATCACGCCCTACGACGCCACCCACCTCGGCCACGCCGCGACGTACGTCGGTTTCGACCTGCTCAACCGGGCCTGGCGCAACGCCGGACACGACGTCACCTTCGTCCAGAACGTCACCGACATCGACGACCCGCTGCTCGAGCGCGCCGCCAAGGTCAAGGTCGACTGGGTCGAGCTCGCCGAACGGGAGACCGAGCTCTTCCGCGAGGACATGCAGGCGCTGCGAGTGCTGGCGCCCACCCACTACATCGGCGCCGTGGAGTCGATCCCGCTCGTCGTCGAGCTGATCGAGCGGCTGCAGGACACCGGCTCGGTCTACCGCGTCGACGACGACCTCTACTTCTCGGTGACCGCGGACCCGGCGTTCGGCCAGGAGTCCGGCTATGACCGCGAGACCATGCTGCGGCTGTTCGGCGAGCGCGGGGGAGACCCCGAGCGCGCCGGCAAGAAGGACCCGCTCGACTGCGTGATCTGGCGTGGCGAGCGCGAGGGCGAACCCTCGTGGCCGAGCCCGTTCGGTCCCGGCCGTCCCGGCTGGCACATCGAGTGCACCGCGATCGCGCAGCGCTACCTCGGGCCGACGTTCGACGTCCAGGGTGGCGGCACCGACCTGGTCTTCCCGCACCACGAGATGGGTGCCGGCCACGCGCAGGTCGCCGATCCGGGCGTCCCGTTCGCACGCACCTACGTGCACGCGGGCATGGTCGGCTACGACGGCGAGAAGATGTCCAAGTCGCTCGGCAACCTGGTCTTCGTCTCCGCCCTGCGGCACAGCGACGTCGACCCGACCGCGATCCGCCTCGCGCTGCTCCGGCACCACTACCGCAGCGACTGGGAGTGGACCGACGCCGAGCTGTGGGACGCCGTCGACGACGTCGCCCGGTGGCGCAAGGCCGTCGCGCTCGGTGCCGGGGCCCCGGCCGGTCCGGTGGTCGAGGAGGTGCTGGCCCACCTCGCCGACGACCTCGACGCGCCGCGCGCGACGGCGGCCGTCGATCGCTGGGTCGCCGCCACGCTGGGCACCGAAGGGCTGGCCGACACCAGCGACCCCGAGGCGGCGGTGACGATGCTGGCCGTCGTCGACGCCGCGCTGGGCCTGGCGCTGTAGACCAGCCCCGGCTCCCATTCGTTCAAGCCCCGCCGGGTGACCGTGCGGCACGCTGACGGCATGGACCAGCAGATCAGGCCGAAGCTCGTCGTCGAGTCCGCCGACCGTGCGCTCTCCTTCTACGAGCAGGCACTCGGCGCCGAGCTCGGGGAGCGTTCCGAGATGGACGGACGGGTCGTGTTCGCGGAGTTCCGGGCGCTCGGCACCACTCTCGAGATCAAGGACGCCGACGCCTACGACGGCGCGACCGTCGGCCTCGTCCTCGACGTGGTCACCGAGCAGCCTGACGCGCTCTGGGAGTCTTTGGTGAACGCGGGTGCAGAGGTGGTGTTCGCTCTCGAGGACCAGCACTACGGCAGGCGCGCCGGGCGGGTGCGGGACCCGTTCGGCGTCCAGTGGATCGTGTCAGGCCCTCCGCAGCGCGGGTGAGGGCTATCCGTCGTCGCTCGGGCCGCGCCGCTTGAGGTAGCGCTCGAACTCGCGTGCGATCGCCTCACCTGAAGCCTCGGGCAGGTCGGTCGTGTCGCGCGTCTCCTCGAGGGCCCGCACGTAGTCGGCGATGTCCTCGTCCTCCTCGGCCAGCTCGTCGACCCCGCGCTCCCAGGCCCGCGCGTCCTCGGGCAGGTCGCCGAGCGGGATGCTCACCTCGAGGAGGTCCTCCAGCTGGCCGATCAGCGCGAGCGTCGCCTTCGGGCACGGCGGCTGGGCGACGTAGTGGGGGACCGCCGCCCAGTAGCTCACGGCCGGCACGTCGAGCTTGACGCAGGCGTCCTGGAAGACCCCGACGATGCCGGTGGGTCCTTCGTACGTCGACTGCTCCAACTTGAGCCGGTCCACCAGCTCGGGCTCGGAGGCCGTACCCGTGACCGGGATCGGCCGGGTGTGCGGGGTGTCGGCGAGCAGCGCACCGAGGGTCACCACCAGGGCGCCTCCCAGCTCGTCGCAGGCGGCGAGCAGCTCGGCGCAGAACTGCCGCCAGCGCATGTTCGGCTCGATGCCGCGGATCAGGATCACGTCGCGGTCGAGATCGGGCGGCGAGGCGACCGAAATCTGGGTGCTCGGCCAGGTGATCCGCCGGAATCCCGTCGTGTCGGTGCCGACGATCGGTCGGTTGACCTGGAAGTCGTAGAAGTCCTCCGGGTCGATGGCCCCGACGAGCCGGGCCTGCCAGACGTCCATGAGGTGGTCGACCACCCCGGACGCGGCGTCGGCGGCGTCGTTCCAGCCCTCGAAGGCCGCGATCACCACCGGCTCGACCAGGTCCGGAGCCTCCTCGATCTCGATCACTCCCGAAGCCTATCCAGCGCTCCCGTGACGCGGGGATTTCTCTCTCGTTGGAGGGCGGTGTCAACATTTGGGAAACCCGTCCACGAAGTGGACACCCTTTCTAGGCTTGACAGTTCCCGGCCCTTCCCGCCAGAGCTCCCGAGAGGAGTCCCGTTGACCGCCTCACCTGAGCGTCATCTGCGCCCCGATGCGACCGAGCAGCTGAACGAGCTGCTGGCCGCCCGCATCATGGTGCTCGACGGCGCGATGGGCACGGCGATCCAGCGCGACCGCCCGGACGAGTCCGGCTACCGCGGCGAGCGCTTCAAGGACTGGCCGAGCGACCTGATCGGCAACAACGACCTGCTCACGCTCACCCAGCCGGAGATCATCGCTGGGATCCACCGCGAGTACCTCGAGGCCGGCGCCGACATCATCGAGACCAACACGTTCAACGCCAACGCGGTCTCCCTCTCCGACTACGGCATGGCCGACCTCGCCCACGAGCTCAACTACGAAGCCGCGCGACTGGCCCGCCGGGCGGTCGACGCCGCCACCGAGCGCACCCCGGACCGGCCGCGGTTCGTCGCGGGCGCTCTCGGGCCCACGACTCGCACCGCCTCGATCAGCCCCGACGTCAACGACCCGGCGGCGCGCAACGTCTCCTACGACGAGCTCGTGGCCGCCTACCTCACCGCCGCCCGCGGCCTGGTCGAGGGTGGCGCCGACCTGATCTTCATCGAGACGATCTTCGACACCCTCAACGCCAAGGCCGCGATCTTCGCGGTCGAGACGCTGTTCGAGGAGGAGGGGCGGCGCTGGCCGGTCGTCATCTCCGGCACCATCACCGACGCGTCGGGGCGCACCCTCTCGGGCCAGGTCACCGAGGCGTTCTGGGACTCCGTGCGGCACGCCAGGCCGCTGGCGGTCGGCCTCAACTGCGCGCTGGGCGCCAAGGAGATGCGGCCCTACCTCGCCGAGCTGTCCCGGGTGGCCGACACCTGGGTGTCGGCGTACCCCAACGCGGGCCTGCCCAACGCGTTCGGTGAGTACGACGAGGCGCCCGAGGAGACCGCAACGATCCTCGGCGAGTTCGCCGGCAGCGGGTTCGTGAACCTCGTCGGCGGGTGCTGCGGCACCACGCCCGACCACATCGCGGCGATAGCGCAGGCCGTCGACGGCAAGCCACGCCGCGACGTCCCCGAGATCCCGAGCGCCATGCGGCTGTCCGGACTGGAGCCGTTCACGATCGACGAGGACAGCCTCTTCGTGAACGTCGGAGAGCGCACCAACATCACCGGGTCTGCGAAGTTCCGCAACCTGATCAAGGCGGGCGACTACGACACCGGGCTCAGCGTGGCCGCGCAGCAGGTCGAGAACGGCGCTCAGGTCATCGACATCAACATGGACGAGGGCATGATCGACGGCGTGGCGGCGATGGACCGCTTCACGAAGCTGATCGCCAGCGAGCCCGACATCAGCCGGGTGCCAGTGATGGTCGACTCCTCCAAGTGGGAGGTCATCGAGTCCGGCCTGAAGAACATCCAGGGCAAGCCGATCGTCAACTCGATCTCCATGAAGGAGGGCGAGGACAAGTTCCGCGAGCAGGCCAGGCTGTGCAAGAAGTACGGCGCGGCCGCGGTCGTGATGGCCTTCGACGAGGACGGCCAGGCCGACAACCTCGAGCGCCGCAAGGCGATCTGCGAGCGCGCCTACCGGATCCTCGTCGACGAGGTCGGCTTCCCGCCCGAGGACATCATCTTCGACCCCAACGTGTTCGCGGTCGCGACCGGCATCGAGGAGCACGCGTCGTACGGCCTGGACTTCATCGAGGCCACCCGCTGGATCAAGCAGAACCTCCCCGGCGCCAAGGTCTCCGGCGGCATCTCCAACGTGAGCTTCTCGTTCCGCGGCAACAACCCGGTCCGCGAGGCGATCCATGCCGTGTTCCTCTACCACGCGATCAACGCCGGTCTCGACATGGGCATCGTCAACGCCGGCGCGCTGGTCGTCTACGACCAGGTCGAGCCCGAGCTGCGCGAACGGATCGAGGACGTCGTCCTCAACCGCCGACCGGACGCCGCCGAACGCCTGCTCGAGATCGCCGAGAGCCACAACAAGGCTCCCGGCCAGGTCGACGAGACCGA
>DASTDJ010000079.1:0-8083 GCA_035710425.1 Nocardioides sp. | reverse complement strand
GCCGGCGGGACCGCGGTCCACGCCGTACTGGGAGAACTCCCGGGTCGAGGTCCACACCATGTAGCCCGCGGGGAACAGCACGATCGCACCGATCAGCAGCAGCGCCGGGGAGGTCCACGGCAGCGCTGCCAGGGCGCGTCTGAGCTTCGCGGTCACGGTGGGGATCCTTCCTCACGTACCTCTGGTCAGGAGGCCTCGTCCGCGGCCGCCTGGATCTCGCCCAGCACCTCCGCGGGGTCCTTGCCCTGGCCGATCTGGCCGATCAGGCTCTGGAACCCACCCTGTGCAGCGGCCCAGGCGGGGTTGGTGCTGGGGTAGAACTGCGCGTTGGGCAGGGCGTCGAGGAAGACCTGCAGGTCAGGGTTGTCGAACGACTCCGCGCCGGACTCGGTCACCGGCAGGAACTTCTCGGTGGTGACGAAGTTGTTGTAGACGTCGGCCGAGTAGAAGTAGTCGAGGAACGTCTGGATCGACTCCTGCTTGGAGTCGTCGTTCTTGAACGCCATCAGGTGGTCGGCGACACCGAGGGTGACCGGCGACCCGTCCTTCGTCGGGATCGGCGCGAGCTCGTAGTTGAGATCGGGGTTGTCCGTGGCGATCTGGTCGACGGTCGGCGGCAGCGCCTCGATGAACCCGATCTTGCCCTGGACGAAGACGTTGATCAGCGGGGTCCGGTCGGTCGAGCCCGGGTCGTCCTGCGTGGCGCCCTCGTCGATCATCTGCTGCATGAACGACACCGCTTCCTGCGCCTCCGGGGTGTCGATGGTGAGCTCGGAGCTGTCGCCCCACGAGCCGCCCGCGCCGAACGTCCAGATCGAGGTCTCGGCCTGAGCCTCCTCGCTGCCGAGCGGCATGCCGTAGCCGCTCACGCCGCCACCGAGCTGGCTGACCTTCTTGCTCGCGTCGAGCAGCTGGTCCCAGGTGGTGGGGATCTCCTGCACGCCGGCCTGCTCGAGCAGGTCCATGTTCACGAACAGGGTGCGGGCCGAGGCGATCAGCGGCAGGCCGTACTGGGTGCCGTCGATGGAGGCGTTCTCGACGAAGGAGTCCTGGAGGTCGTCGATGACGTCGTCGGACACCACTTCCTGCGCCTCGTAGAGCAGGTCATCGCCCGCGAAGCCCGCGAAGGCGTCGATGTTGAGGATGTCGGGTGCCTCGTTGGACTGGACCTTGTTGCGGACGACGTCGTTGATGTTGTCCCACGACTGGACCTCGAGGTCGACGTTGATGTCGGGGTTGTCCTTCTCGAAGTCCTCGATGATGCCCTCCCACAGGGCCTGGGTGCCGTCGCTGTACGACGGGACGAGCAGCTCGATGGTGCTCCCGTCGCCGTCCTCGCCCTCGTCGTCACCGAACCCGCAGCCGGCGGCAACCAGGCTCAGGGCGACCAACGCCGCCCCCGTCCGCAGTGCCTTCTTCTTCACGATCCCGCCTCTCCCCGCCCGCCGCAGCGATCGAGTGTGATTGATTGTGCTCAACTTCTGCGCGGATCGCGCACAAGTCGTCGGTATCGCCCTCGATCTTCTTGGTGTGACGCGCGCCATGTCAAGAGTCGTATCCGGCATTTGTGATTGTTTTTGACTGAGTCGGCGCGATTATTGACAGAAGTGCGCACGCGCCCGATGATCGTTTTCCATCATGCGTACCGACGGAGGATCCCGCTCATGACCGCCACACCCCCGGCCTCCCACATCGCGGCCGAGATCGCCACCCAGCCGCAGAACTGGCTCGACGCCAAGGCCACGGCCGCCGAGCACGCGGCGCTGCTGCCCCAGCCGGGCGAGCGGGTCGCGGTGGTCGGCTGCGGGACGTCGTACTACATGGCGCAGACCTACGCCTCCCTCCGCGAGAGCGCCGGCCTCGGCATCACCGACGCGTGGTCCCCCACCGAGGCCCGGCTCGACCGCGGCTACGACCGGGTGCTGGCGATCACCCGCTCCGGCACGACCACCGAGATCGTCGACCTGCTGAAGGCCACCGCCGGCCGGCTCCCGACCACGGTCGTGACCTCGTCGCCCGGCACCCCGGTGCTCGACCTGGCCGCCCCCGTCCTGACCCCGGAGGTCGACGAGCGCTCCGTGGTGCAGACGCGGTTCGCGACGACAACCCTCGCGATGCTGCGCTGGCACCACGGTGAGGACCTCACGCCGGTGATCGAGCAGGCCAAGGGGGTGCTCGAGGCCGGCGACGGCGCGCTCGGCCCGGCCGCGACGGCCGACCAGATCACGTTCGTCGGGCAGGGCTGGACCGTCGGCATCGCCCACGAGGCCGCCCTCAAGCTGAGGGAGTCGGCCCAGCTGTGGACCGAGTCGTACTCGATGATGGAGTACCGCCACGGCCCGGTCAGCATCAGCGCGCCCGGCCGGGTCGTCTGGGCGTTCGGCGAGCTGGTCGAAGGTTTCGCCGAGGACGTCGCCGTCACCGGTGCCGACCTGCTGCACGCGCCGATCGACGCCCTCGCCGACCTGCTCCGGGTGCACCTGCTGTGCGTCGTCCGGGCCCGCGCCGCCGGGCTGGACCCCGACCAGCCGCGCAACCTCAGCCGGTCGATCATCCTCTCCGCCTGACGACTCTGGCAGGCTCCTCGATCATGGTGCAGGACCCCGTCGTGCTCGCGTTCGACGTGGGCGGTACGTCGGTCAAGGCGGCCGCCCTCGATCGCGGGCTCACCACACTGGCCGAGTCCAGGCTGCCGAGCCGCCGCGGACCCGCCATCCTCGACGTCGTCGTCGCGGCGGCCGAAGAGCTGATCGGCGCACTCGACTCCGACCAGCGATCCCGGGTGACCGCCGCCGGTGTGGCGATGCCGGGCCTGATCGACCGCGAGCGCGGGCGCTGCATCAGGTCCGTCAACCTCGCCGTGACGGACCTGGACGTGGCAGGGCCGATCTCGGCCCGCCTCGGCGTCCCGGTGCGGGTCGACCACGACGTGGCCGCCGCCGGCGAGGCGGTGCGCCGTACCGCCGCCGACACCGAGGACCCGTTCGTCGTGGTCATCGGCACCGGCATCGCGGCGGTGGCGTTCGTGCGCGGCCAGGCCGTGCGGGGCGTGTCGGGGCAGGCGGGCGAGCTCGGGCACGTGATCGTCCGCCCGGGTGGGCCGCCCTGCGGCTGTGGTGCCCGTGGCTGCCTGGAGGCCATCGCCGGCGCGGGCGCGATCGTGCGTGCCTACGAGGAGCGCTCGGGAACCTCGATCGACGGCGCCCACGTGGTCGTCGAGCGACGACTCACCGACCCGGTGGCGGCGGAGATCTGGGACGACGCCGTCTCGGCCCTCGCCGACGCCCTGATCGACGTCTGCGCGCTGCTCGCCCCCGGCGCCGTGCTCCTGGCCGGCGGCCTGTCCGAAGCCGGGGAGGCACTGACCGAGCCCGTGCAGGCGCTGATGAAGGAGCGATCCTGCATCGCCACCGTCCCGCCCGTGCGGCTGGCCGGGCTCGGCAGCCGCGCCGGGCTGATGGGTGCGGCGCACCTCGCTCTGGACCTGGCCGACGGGAGGCGGTCGGCATGACCGCGCTCCGCGGCCGGGTGGTCACCCCCGACCGCGTGCTGCCCGACGCGGTGGTGGAGATCGAGGGCGAGCGGATCGCGGCGGTGCGCGACTCCCGCCCCGACGACCCGGTCGAGCCGTCCGACGAACTGCTCCTGCCGGGCCTCGTCGACGTGCACTGCCACGGGGGTGGCGGCGCGGCGTTCACCGTCCCCGATCGAACGCAGGCGGCCACGGCCGCCGCGCATCACCTCGGCCAGGGCACGACCTCGCTGGTGGCGAGCGCGGTGACCGACGACCCGGATCGGATGCTGGCCGTGGTCGCGACGCTCGCCGACGCCGTCGAGTCGGGTGAGGTCGCGGCGATCCACCTCGAGGGTCCCTTCCTGTCCACCGCCCGCTGCGGCGCCCAGGACCCCACCCGGATGCAGCCGCCCGACCTCGGCCTCACCGAGGCGCTGCTCGAGGCCGGTCGCGGGCACGTGCGCGTGATGACGATCGCCCCCGAGCTGCCCGGCGCTGACGACCTCGCCGATCTCCTCAGCGACCGCGGGGTGCTCGTGGCCGTCGGCCACACCGACGCCACCGCCACCGCCACCGAGCGGTTCCTGCGCGACCGCGCACCCACGCTGGTCACCCACCTCTTCAACGGCATGGCCCCGCTCCACCACCGCGCGCCCGGTGCCGCGCTCGGCGCGCTCGCCGCGGCCTCCCACGGGGCGGCAACGGTCGAGCTGATCGCCGACGGCGTGCACCTCTCCGACGAGACCGTGGCCGGGGTGTTCGCCCTGCTCGGCGGCCCCCGGGTCGTGCTGGTCAGCGACGCCATGGCCGCCGCCGGGCTGGGCGACGGTGAGCACCAGCTCGGCCCGCTGGCGACCCGCGTCACCGACGGCGTCGCGCGGCTGGTCGACGGCGAGTCGATCGCGGGCGGGACGAGCCGGCTCCTGGACGTCGTGCGACGCCAGGTGACGGCCGGGCTGGACCCGGTCGAGGTGGTCGCCAGTGCGTCGCACCGGCCGGCCGCACTGCTCGGTCTCGAAGGCGAGGTGGGGGCGATCGGTCCCGGACTCCGTGCCGACCTGCTCGTGCTCGACGCGGACTGGCGACCCCGGAGGGTGATGCGGGCCGGGAGCTGGGTGCCGTGATCCTCACCGTCACCTGCAACCCGGCCCTCGACATCACCTACACGGTCGACCGACTGCGTCCGGGGGCGGTGCACCGCGTGAGCGAGGCGTTCGTCCGACCCGGTGGCAAGGGGGTCAACGTCTCCCGGGTGCTGCACCAGCTCGGCGAGCCGGTGCGTGCGCTGGGCCTGGCCGACGCGGGCTTCGGTGCGCGGCTGGCCGAGCTCGGGGTGCCGGCGTCGTTCGAGGAGGCGGTGCCGGAGGTGCGCCGGACCATCGTGGTGAAGGACGCGGAGACGACGTCGTTGTGGGAGCGCGGGCACCCGGTCGCGCCCGGCGCGGTCGACCGGCTGGTCGGCACCCTCGAGGAGCACCTGGGCGAAGCCCGGGCGTTGGTCGTGTCCGGCAGCCTGCCGCCCGGTGTAGCGGCCGACCTGCCGGTGCGGCTGGCGCGTCTGGCCGCGGAGGCGTCAGTGCCGGTGGTCCTCGACCTCGACGACGAACCCCTCGCCGCGGCGGTTCGCGGCGGCGGCGCCGTGCTCACCCCCAACACCGACGAGCTCGCCCGGTTGCTCGGTGCCGCCGACGATCCGGTGGCATCGGTGCGGGCCCTCGCCGCCCGCACCGGAGCGCCCGTGGTGCACACCCTCGGCGAGCGAGGCCTGCTCGCCACCGACGGCACCAGCGTCTGGCGGGCCTCGCTCCCCCGACCCATCGCGGGCAACCCGACCGGCGCCGGAGACGCCGTCACCGCGTGCATCGCCCGCGGCCTGGCCCTGTCGCACGCCTGGCCCGACATCCTGCGCGACGCGGTGGCGCTCGGCGCGGCTGCGGTCGCGGTGCCGACCGCGGGCGAGGTCGACCTGGCGGCGTACGACTCCCATCTGGCCGAGGCCCTCGTCGAGGTCGTCGACCCGGCGCGGGCCGAGAGGTAGCCATGCCCCTCACCCCGATGTCCGAGCTCCTGGCCGCCGCGGCCGCCGACCGGCGCGCGCTGCTGGCCATGAACGTGATCCAGCTGGAGCACGCCGAGGCGATCGTGGCCGGCGCCGAGCGGGTGGGGCGTCCGGTGGTCCTCCAGGTCTCCGAGAACACGGTCGCCTACCACGGTTCGGCCGCACCGGTGCTGGCCGCTACCTTGGCCGTCGCGCACGGCGCCGCCGTCGACGTGAGCGTGCATCTCGACCATGCGACCGACGTCGACCTGATCCACGAGGCGGTGAGCCTCGGCGTCCGCTCCGTGATGTACGACGGCTCCGCGCTCGACTACTCCGCCAACGTCGCCAGCACCGCCGAGGTCGTCGCCTGGTGCCACGACCGCGAGGTGAGCGTCGAGGCGGAGCTGGGCGAGGTCGGTGGCAAGGACGGTGTGCACGCCCCCGGCGCCCGCACCGACCCCGCCGAGGCTGCCTCCTTCGTGTCGGCGACCGGCGTCGACGCCCTGGCCGTGGCGGTCGGCTCGTCGCACGCGATGACGACCCGCGACGCCGTGCTCGACGAGCCGCTGATCGGACGGCTCCGCGACGCCGTGCCCGTCCCGCTGGTGCTGCACGGCTCCTCAGGTGTCCCGGACGACGGCCTGGCCCGCGCCGTCGCGGCCGGCATCACCAAGGTCAACATCGCGACCCACCTCAACGCCGCGCTGACCGGAGCGGTCCGCTCGGCGCTCGAGGACCCCGCGGTCGTGGATCCCCGGAAGTACCTCGGCCCCGGGCGGGAGGCGGTCGCTGGCGAGGTGGCGCGGCTGCTCGAGCTGCTCGGCTGAGCGTGCCGTCGGCACGGGTGGCTCGTTGCACCCACATGCGCAGACTCGCGGTCACCGTGACGCTCGGCCTCGCCCTCTCCCTCCTCGCCCCCACCGCTGCGCACGCGGACGACGACCCTCTGGGGCCGCTCGGGCCGCTGGTGCCGGGCACGGTGTTCGGGGTGCTCGATCCGGTGATCACCCTGCTGCCACCGTTCCCGGTGCCGCACACGCCGTACGTCGGCGTCGTGTGTCCAGGCGGTGAGGACGCCTGCATCGACGACGTGGTCACCGAGATGCAGGAGCGCCTCGACGGGCTGGCCGCGGCGTGCGACCACGACGCGATCTTCTCGCTGGCCTACCTGCGGGTGACCGAGAACGTCCGCGACGCCGCCCGCAGCGGCTACTTCCAGGACCGCAAGTGGCTGACCCAGGTCGACGCGGTGTTCGCCGAGCTCTACTTCGACGTGCGTGACGACTGGCACGCCGGGCGCCGCGCTGAGGTGCCGAAGGCCTGGGCGATCGCGCTGCAGGCCGAGGACATCGAGGCGATGACCGGGCTCGGCAACTTCATGCTGGCCATGAACGCCCACATCAACCGCGACTTCCCCCATGTGCTCGCCGAGGTGGGTCTGACCGCTCCCGACGGCACCAGCCACCGGCGCGACCACAACGCCTACAACCAGCGGCTCGACTCCCTCTATGCCCCGGTCTTCGCCGAGGAGGCGGCCCGCTTCGACCCGCGGTTCGACGACATCGACATCAGCACCGTCGAGGAGACCGCTGCCGGCGTGATCATGCGCGGCTGGCGGGAAGGTGTCTGGCGGCATGCCGAGGAGCTGGCCCTGGCCAAGACACCTGCTGCCCGAAGACTGGTCGAACGGCAGATCGAGGTGTACGCCGCGACCCAGGCGCTGCTGATGCGGGCGATGTTCAAGTCGAGCAAGGCCGGCAACGTCAAGCGCGACGCCTGGTGCGCGGAGCACCGCTGAGGAACACCAGGCGGGAGCCGGTTGTTGTTCTAGTGCGTCAGAATCGACGTACCGCCACCGACTCCTTGGAGGCACCGTGTCCTTCTTCAGCCGCCACAAGACCGAGCTGATCAGCGCCGACGAGGCGCTGCCCGGCCGCACCGAGCGCCCCTTCAACCTCACCGACAAGCACGTCGTCCTGGGGACCCCCGTCGTCACCGACGAGGCGCCTGCCGGGCACGAGGTCGCGATCTTCGGGCTCGGGTGCTTCTGGGGGGCCGAGGAGATCTACTGGCAGCTCCCCGGCGTCTACTCCACCTCGGTCGGGTACGCCGGCGGGCACACCCCGAACCCCTCCTACGAGGAGGTCTGCTCGGGCCGCACCGGCCACACCGAGGCGATCCGGATCGTCTACGACCCCACCAAGGTGGACTACGCCGACCTGGTGAAGCGGTTCTTCGAGGTGCACGACCCCACCCAGGGCATGCGCCAGGGCAACGACATCGGCACGCAGTACCGCTCCGCGATCTACTTCACCACCGCGGAGCAGGAGCAGACGGCGCGCGACCTGACCAAGATCTACGGCGACGAGCTCGCCCGCCAGCGGCTCGGCGACATCACGACGGAGATCAAGCCGGCGCCGACGTACTACTACGCGGAGGACTACCACCAGCAGTACCTCGCGAAGAACCCGCTCGGCTACCGCTGCCACGCCAACACCGGCGTGAGGTTCCCCGAGACGGCCTGAGGC
>DASTDJ010000078.1:0-21412 GCA_035710425.1 Nocardioides sp. | reverse complement strand
TTGGTCGGCGCGATCATCGGCGTCCGCACCAGCGGCATGTGGATGCTGGTGAAGGTGATCCCGTCGCCGACGAGCTCGGAGGCGACGACGTTGCTCCAGGAGTCCAGCGCCGACTTCGAGGCGACGTACGCCGAGAACCGCGGCGGGTTGGTCTGCACACCGATCGAGCTCACGTTGACGATGTGGCCCGACTTCTGCTCCTTCATCCTCGGGATCAGGCCCATCACCAGGCGGATGGCGCCGAAGTAGTTGAGCTGCATGGTGCGCTCGAAGTCGTGGAAGCGGTCCTGCGACAGCCGCAGTGACCGCCGGATCGACCGACCGGCGTTGTTGATCACGAAGTCGACCGAGGGGAGCTCGGTGGAGATCTGCTCGCACAGCCGGTCGATCGCCTCGAGGTCGGAGAGGTCGCACGGGAACACGTGAGCCGTGCCGCCGCGCATCTCGATGGTCGACTTGGTCTCCTCGAGCTTGTCCTTGCCGCGCGCGACCAGCACCGGGATGCCACCGGCCTGCGCCACCTTGAGCGCGGTCACCTGGCCGATGCCGGAGGAGGCGCCGGTGATCACCACGTGCTTGCCCTTCAGCGCGGCCCGGTTCTTCGGGTTGCGGCCGGTGGAGGCGTCGAGGTTCTCCTCCCAGTAGCCCCACAGCGTGCGGGCGTAGCTCTCCAGGTCGGGCACCGCGATCCCCGACCCGGCCAGCGCCTTCTCGGTGATCCGTGAGTCGAAGACCGGCCGGAAGCCGGTGTGGGCCAGGACCTCGGCCGGGATGCCGAGCCGCCCGACGGTCTGGTCGAGCAGTGCCTGCACCGGTCCGACCTTGACCAGCCCGTTGACGAGCGCCGAGGCGCGGAACCGCCGCGGCACCATCGCGAGCGGACCGGCGCTGGTGACGTTGCGGTCGACCGGCGTGGCGAAGCGGGGCGCGCCCGCCGCGGCGCAGAACGTGTTGATCATCTCCACCGTCGACTGCGGCTCCGGGTTGACCAGGTGGAACGCCTCGCCATCACGGTCGGGAAGGTGGGCCAGGTGGTCCATCGCCTTCGCGACGTAGTCGACCGGCACCACGTTGGTGTCGCCGAGGTCGGCACCGACCAGCGGCAGCCACGCCGGCAGGGTGTCGCGGAGCCGCTTGAGGACCGGGAAGAAGTAGTAGGGCCCGTCGACCTTGTCCATCGCACCGGTCTGCGAGTCGCCGACCACGATCGCCGGCCGGTAGACCCGCCACGGCACCGTCGACTCGGTGCGCACGATCTTCTCGGACTCGTACTTCGTGCGGTGGTACGGCGAGGGCAGACTCTGGCCCTCGTCGAACATGGTCTCGTCGAAGTGCCCGACGTAGTCGCCCGCCGCGGCCACCGAGGAGACCTGGTGGAAGCAGCCGACGCTCAGCAGCTCGGCGAGCTGGAGCGCGTGGCGGGTGCCGCCGACGTTCAGCTGCTCGTTGGCGGCGTCGTCGGCGGTCATGTCGTAGATCGCGGCGAGGTGGAAGAAGTGGTCGATCTTGCCGGCGTGCTCGGCCACCCACTCGTTGTCGACGCCGAGTGCGTCCTCGGCGAGGTCGCCGACCACCGGCTGCACCCGGCCCGAGCCCCACCGCTTGGTGAGCTTCTCGATCCGCGCCACCGAGCCCGGACGCACCAGAACGAAGATGTCGCCCTCGCGGTGGTCGACGAGCTCCTGGACGAGATGACGGCCGATGAAGCCCGTGGCTCCGGTCACGAAGTACGACATGTCCGGAGCGTACTTGCAGGTAACCGTGCTTGGGCAGCCCGAGGAACGGCTGGTCTACTGGTCGCCGCCGCCGAACATGATCTCGTCCCAGCTCGGCACCGACGCCCGGCCGCGCTTCTTCTGGACCTGTCGGCGAGCGGGCGGCTCGTCGTCCTCGTCGTCGTCCTGGGCGGCTGCCTCCGCGGCCTCCTCGCGCAGGGCGGGGTCGTCGGAGGCCGGCGAGTCGTCGAGGAACGCCTCCACCGGCGCCTCGGCCCCGAGGCTCGCCGTCTCGTCGTGGGAGACCAGCTCGATGGCGTCGTCGCCGAGCGGCAGCTCGTCCTCGGGTACGGCGGACAGGCGCCGCAGGCGGGCCTGCTCCAGGTCGTCGCGGTGCGGCGCTGCGCCGGCGACCACCTCGCCGACCAGCCACCGGGCCTCGTCGTTGTCGAGCACGACGTAGTTGCCAGGGGCGTCGTAGGTGAACTCGGCGGTGCCCTGCCGCTCGGAGGTCTGGAACAGCGCGGTGAGCGACCAGCGGCCGTCCTCGCGTCGCCAGGCGTCCCACGCCACGGTGCCCGGGTCGACGTTGGCGGCGCGCAGGTGGGCCGCGACGGCGTCACCGAGCGTGCGGGCCCCACCGGCGGACTCGCCGGGGGCACGGCGCACGGAGGACCGCTGCGCGCGTTCGGCGACGTGTTCGCGCTCGGCCAGCACGGGGCCGGCGTACGTCATGATCTTGTCGACCGTGGTCTGGGCCGCCTGGGCGACGGCCTCAGGGGTCTCCCCGGCCCGGATCCGAGCCTGGATGTCGCGAGGGCGAAGAGCACTTTCCATCTGAATCTCCAGCTGGCCGATTCGGGAGGTGTCGCCGCTCAGTGCGGCTCGGAGGCTCGGCGTGATGTCGAGGGTGAACTCGACCCCCTTGTCGCTGACCAGCAGCAGCCGTTTCCCGTCGTCGCTCACTCCGGTGAGCGTCAGGTGGGCCATGGGCTGTTCTGCTTCCTGCGGGTCCTTGCGTGTGCCTTCGGTTGGAGGCGAGCCTACGCCAGCGCCGTACGGCCCACGGCTCATCCGCACGGCGCGCCGACAACCGCGAAACCGGCCAATTCAGCCCGCGTCGGGGCCGCGTGGGCCACGATCTGGGGATGGCCAGGACCGGGCAGCAGATGCGGATGCGCACCGCCAAGGCGATGGGTGGCCCCCGCCGCGAGGGCTCGCCACGGCAGACCGTCGCACGGCGGTCGAGCCTCGGCGCCCGGTTGCGCTACTTCTTCGACAACACGATGTCGCGCGGCACGCCCGCGCTGATCGCCTGGCTGACCCTCGGCACGCTGGTCCTGATCCTCGTGTTCTCGCTCCTCGTGATGGCCCTGGGGCTGCGCGACGGCGGCGACAAGGGCTTCTTCGAGGAGCTGTTCTCCAGCCTGCTGCACGCACTGGACCCCGGCACGGTGGCCGGTGACGAGGGCGGCGCCTGGCGGTTCGTGCTGACGATGCTCGCGCTCACGATCGGCGGCCTGTTCATCGTGAGCGCCCTGATCGGCGTCATCGCCGCCGGCATCGACACCAAGCTGGCCGACCTGCGCCGCGGCCGGTCGGTGGTGCTGGAGCGCGACCACACGGTGATCCTCGGCTGGTCGGAGAGCATCTTCACGATCGTCAGCGAGCTCAGCATCGCCAACGAGAGCCGGCGCAAGCCGGTCGTGGTGATCCTGGCCGACCGCGACAAGGTCGCGATGGAGGAGGAGATCCGGGCCAAGGTCCCCGACCTGCGCGGCACCCGGGTGATCTGCCGGTCCGGATCGCCGATCGACATCGACGACCTGACGCTCACCCGTCACCAGGACGCGCGGTCGGTGATCCTGCTCGCTCCCGACACCGACGATCCCGACAGCGAGGTCATCAAGGCGCTGCTCGCGCTCACGCACGGCGCCGAGGACGGGCCGACGATCGTGGCCGAGATCCGCAACCCCACCAACCTCGAGACGGCCCGGCTGGTCGGGGCCGACCGCACCGTCCTCCTCGACATCCAGGAGACGGTCGCCAAGCTGGTCGTCCAGACCTCGCGCCAGTCCGGTGCGGCCGCGGTCTACATCGAGCTGTTCGACTACGGCGGCGACGAGTTCTACTTCCTCGAGTCCCATGAGCTGGGCCGGTCGACGTACGCCGAGGCGCAGCAGGCGTTCGAGGAGGCGACGGTCGTCGGGATCGTCGACGACGGCGTACCCACCCTCAACCCGGCACCGGACACCGTCATCGGCAACCGCACCTTGATCGTGATCGCCGAGGACGACTCCGCGCTGGTCGGCCAGCCCGACGCCCGGACCCGGCCCGACCCCGAGCTGCTGGGCGAGCCCGCCGAGGCGTCGGACCGGCCGACGCGGGCGGTCGTGATCGGTTGGAACGCCCGGGCGCCGATCATCCTGCGCGAGCTCGACAAGTACGCCGCCCCGGGCTCGATCCTCACCGTGGTCACGTCGTACGGCGACCCGGTGGTGCCGGAGCTCCGCAACCTCGCGGTGACCGTCGTCGACGGCGCCACCACCGACCGAGCGACCCTCGAGGAGCACGTCGTCACCGGGCTCGACCAGGTCATCGTGCTGTGCTACTCCGACCACCTCGAGCCGCAGGCCGCCGACGCGCGCACCCTCGTCACGCTCCTCCACGTGCGCGACATCCTGGCCATCCTCGACGCCGCCACCCCGGTGGTCACCGAGATGATCGACGACCGCAACCGGGTGCTCGCCGAGGTCGCGCACGTCGACGACGTGGTGGTCAGCGGGGAGATCGTCAGCCTTCTCGTCAGCCAGCTGTCGGAGGACCGCCGCCTGGAGCACGTTTTCTCCGAGCTGCTGGGCGAGGACGGCAGCGAGGTCTACCTGCGCCCGGCAGGCTGGTACGCCCGGCCCGGGGCCGAGGTCTCGTTCGCCACCGTCGTCGCCGGCGCAGTGCGTCGCGGCGAGACCGCGATCGGCTACGCCTCCGAGGCGCTCGGCGACGGGAGCTCCTCGTTCGGGGTGACCGTCAACCCGGCCAAGTCGCTGACCTTCTCGGTGCTGCCCGGCGACCGGGTCGTGGTGCTCGCGGACACCTGACCGGCAGCGGCGCAGATAACCTCGCCAGGTGCCCAGCACCCTGGTGACCCTCGACCTGGTCGGGATCTTCGTGTTCGCGATCTCCGGCGCGCTGGTCGCCGTCCGCAAGGACCTCGACCTCTTCGGCGTCCTGGTGCTCGCGGGCACCACCGGCCTGGGCGGCGGGTTCCTCCGCGACGTGCTGATCGACGCCACGCCACCCGCGGCGCTGGAGGACTGGCGCTACCTGATGGTGCCGGTCGTCGCCGGCCTGATGACGTTCCTCTTCCACCCGGCGCTCGGCCGGATGGAGCGCACCGTCAACATCTTCGACGCGTTCGGCCTCGCACTGTTCTGCGTCTCCGGGGCGATCAAGGCGCTCGAGTACGGGCTCGGCCCGGTGCCCGCCGCGCTGATGGGCATGGTGACCGGCATCGGCGGCGGGATGCTCCGCGACCTGCTGGCGGGGCGGGTGCCGGTGATCTTCCGGGGTGAGCTCTACGCGACCCCGGCGCTGGTCGGTTCGGCCATCGCGGTCGTGGGCATCCGTCAGGACCTGCCGACGACCGCCGTCGCGATCGCGGGGGCGGGCGTGTGCCTGGTCTGGCGGCTGCTCGCCATGTGGCGCGGCTGGCGGGCACCGATGCCGACCGGTCCGGCCAGCGTGTGAACAGTCAGTCGCCGAGCACCCGGCGCAGGTAGCCGTTGGTGAAGACCCGGTTGGGGTCGAGGCGGTTGCGCATCGCGACGAACCTGTCGAAGCGCGGGTAGAGCCGAGCGAAGTCCTGCGCCTCCAGGGTGTGCACCTTCCCCCAGTGGGGGCGGCCGTCGTGGTCGCGCATCACCTGCTCCATGAGCGCGAAGTACGCCGTGTGATCGGCGCGGCGGTGGGTGTGGAACGCCAGGTAGAGCGAGTCCCGGCCCTGCGCCGTGGACAGCGGGATGTCGTCGGCGGGGGCGACCCGGATCTCGACGGGGAAGCTGATCGCGAGGTCGGAGCCCTCCAGCGCGGCGCGGGCCTCCTTGAGCGCGGACAGCCCGGCCTCGCGCGGTACGGCGTACTCCATCTCACGGAAGACGACGCGTCGCTCGGTGACGAACACCCGGTGGGCGATGTCGGAGTAGGTGCGCGCACCGAGCACGCGGGCGTTGAGCCGGTTCATCCGCGGGATCACCCGAGGCACGAGGTTGGCGGCGGCCACCTCCGCGCCGAACACCCTGTTGGACAGGAAGTCGTCGTCGAGCCAGCGGCGGAAGCCGGAGAGGGGCCGGGCCTCGCTGACGGGCGCCTCGAGCCGAGAGTTGCGCTTGGTGAGCATCCGGTCGGTGTGCGGGAACCAGTACATGTCGACGTGGTGGTGCTCGGCCGCCATCTCGTCGAAGCACCCCACCGCCCGGTCCCAGGACATCGGCTCCTCGACCGCCTCGAGGAGGAACAGGGGCTCGACCGCGAACGTGATCTTGGTCAGGATCCCGAGCGCGCCGAGCCCGAGCCGAGCCATCTCGAGGATGTCGAAGTTCTTCCTGGCGTTGGCCTGGACCACGCGCCCGGTGCCGGTGATGAGCTCGAGCCCGACCACTTGGGCGGCGAGACCGGCCGCGATGCCCCCGGTGCCGTGGGTGCCGGTCGAGATCGCGCCGGCGAGGGTCTGCTCGGCGACGTCACCCATGTTGTGCAGGCTCAGCCCGAGCTGCTCGAGCGCGGCGTTGAAGTGCTTGAGCTGGGTGCCGGCGGCCGCGGTGACGGTCATCGCGTCCCGGTCGACGGCGAGGATGCCGGTCAGCGAGTGGGGTGCGAGCATCGTGTGCTCGGGCGCGGCGATCGACGTGAAGCTGTGACCGGTGCCGACCATCTTCACGGTGGTGCCGGCCTCGCGGGCCCTGCGGACCTGCGCCACGACGTCGGCGACGCCGGACGGCTCCACCACCTCCTGCGGCTGGGCCGACTCGAGGCCCGACCAGTTAGTCCACCGCGTCATGGGAGGAAACCGTAGTGCGCGTCAGCAGGGCCGCGGCGAGAGCCAGCAAACCTCCCCCGAATGAGACCAGGTACGACGGAGACGCGCCGTAGGCGTCGATCACCAGGCCGGCCACGGTGGCGCCGGGGGCGACGCCGCCGATCAGGCCGGTGTGCAGGAAGGCCATCCCCTCGGTGAGCCGCGACGTCGGCAGCACCTGCTCGGCCAGGGACATGGTCGCGATCAAGGTCGGCGCGATCGCGAAGCCCGCGGCGAACAGCACCACACCCATCACCCACATGGAGTCGATGAAGGTGAGCGGCAGCATCGTGGCGGCCATGCCGAACGCGCCGGCGCGCAGCCGCACCACGGGCCCGCGCCGCCAGGTGATGGCGCCGGTGATCGCGCCCGCCAGAAGGCTGCCGAACGCCCAGAGCGCCAGCAGCACCCCGACGTAGCTCTTCGCGTCCTGCTCCTCCGCGAAGGCCACGGCGGTGACCTCCGCGGCGCCGAAGAGCAGACCGAGGGCCAGACACACCACGGTGAGCGGCGCGATGGTCTGCCACGGGACGGGTGCCCGAGCGGCGCGGGTGGTCGGCCTCGGGTGCGGCGGGGGAGCGGTGGAGCGCTGCGCGGAGAAGTAGAGGGTGCCGAGCACGCCGGCGGTGAGCGCCGCACCGAGCCCGGCGACCGGGTGCACCGCGGTCGCGAGGACCGTCACGATGATCGGCCCCGTCATGAACACGACCTCGTCGGCGACCGCCTCGAGGGCGAACGCGGTCTGCACGTCGCGCGGGGCGTCGAGCACGTGCGCCCACCGGGCGCGCACGCAGCTGCCGATGGCGGGCAGCCCGGCGCCGGCGACGGCCGCCAGGAGGTAGGCGACGGCGATCGGCAGGTCTGCCTCGACCGACCACATCAGCAGCGAGAGGCCGACGCCCCAGACGGCCACCACCGCGGGCAGCACCCGGGCCTGGCCGAGCCGGTCGAGCAGCCGTCCCTGCGGGATGGCGAAGGCCGCCTGCCCGACCAGGAACGCGGCCGCGACCGAGCCGGCCAGCCCGTAGGAGTCGGTGGCGTTCTCGACCAGGAGCACGATGCCCAGCCCGACCATCGAGATCGGCAGCCGCGCCACCAGGGCGGTCACGCAGAACAGGGCGGTGCCCGGCCGCGTGAGGATCCCTCTGTAGGTGGCGAGCATGTCGAGGGAAATCCTGCTCCCTACGATGGCGCGGTGCCTAATCCTTTGCAGCCGGACACCAGCCCCTACGACGCCCTGCTGCTGGTGTCGTTCGGCGGTCCGGAGGGCCCCGACGACGTGCTGCCGTTCCTGGAGAACGTCACCCGGGGGCGAGGGATCCCGCGCGAACGGCTCGAGGAGGTCGGTCGGCACTACCACCTGTTCGGGGGCCGATCGCCGATCAACGACCTCAACCGGGCGTTCCTCGACGCCCTGCGCGCCGACCTGGCCGGGGCGGGCATCGACCTGCCGGTCTACTGGGGCAACCGGAACTGGGACCCCTATCTCCGCGGCGCGGTCGAACAGATGGCCGCGGACGGCGTGACGCGGGCGGCCTGCTTCGTCACCAGCGCCTACTCGTCGTGGTCGAGCTGCCGCCAGTACCGCGAGAACCTGTTCGCCGCGGCCGACGGCGTGCCCGGCGCCCCCCGGCTGGACCGGCTGCGGCACTACTTCAACCACCCTGGGTTCGTGGAGCCGGCGGTCGACGCGGTCGTGGCCGCGCTCACCGACCTGCCGGACGACGTACGTGACGCTGCCCGGCTGGTGTTCGTCACCCACTCGATCCCGAGCTCGATGAACGACACCAGCGGACCCGATGGCGGGGCCTACCTCGCCCAGCACCAGGACGTCGCGGCCGTCGTGGCCGACGGGGTCCGGGAGACCACAGGTGTCAGCCGGGACCACGACCTCGTCTTCTGCTCCCGGTCCGGTCCGCCGCAGGTGCCCTGGCTGGAGCCCGACGTCAACGACCACCTCGAGGCGCTCGCCGCATCAGGCGAGACGGCCGTCGTGCTCGTTCCGGTGGGGTTCGTCTCCGACCACATGGAGGTCGTCTACGACCTCGACACCGAGGCGGTCGCGACCGCGGAGAGGCTCGGCCTCGACGTCCGACGCGCCGCCACGGCTGGCACCGACCCGCGGTTCGTCGCGATGGTGCGCGACCTCCTGCTCGAGCGCGCCGCGGCCGAGCGTGGCGAGAGCCCGACCCGCGTGGCCCTGGGCAAGGTCGGTCCCCTCTGGGACCGCTGCCCGGTGGGCTGCTGCGCCAACCCGCGCGCCGAGGTGCCCACGATCGGCGGCGAGTGACGTGACGGACGTCGACGCCCTCGCCGACCTGGCGCTCGACACCGCCCGCGCGGCCGCCGACCTGGTGCGGGACCGGGCCGAACAGGGCGTGTCGGTGGCGGACACCAAGACCAGCGACGTCGACGTGGTCACCGAGGCCGACCGGGCCGCGGAGGCCCTGATCCGCGACCGGATCCGGGCCGCCCGTCCCGACGACGCGTTCCTGGGGGAGGAGGCCGATGCCGAGCCGGGCACGTCGGGCGTGCGGTGGATCATCGACCCGATCGACGGCACGGTGAACTTCCTCTACGGCCTGCCGCAGTACGCCGTGTCCATCGCCGCCGAGCTCGACGGAGAGGTGGTCGCCGGCGTCGTGATCGACGTGGCGAAGCGCGTGGAGTACGTCGCCCGCCCCGGCGCCGACGGGGTCGTCGCCCTGCGCGACGGCGCTCCGATCGCGGTGCGCGGCCCGGCGCCGCTCTCCCAACGGCTGATCGGAACCGGCTTCGCCTACCGGGCCGAGGTGCGCGCCGTACAGGCCGCGGCCGTGGCTCGACTGCTCCCCGAGGTCAGGGACATCCGGCGGCTCGGGTCGTGCGCCCTGGACCTCTGCCACGTGGCTGAGGGCCGGCTCGACGGCTACGTCGAGGAGGGCGTCAACCTCTGGGACCACGCCGCCGCCGGACTGATCGCCAGGGCCGCCGGCGCCCGGACCCAGGAGCTGGTCGGCGCCGCTGGGATGACCCTCCTGGTATGTGCTCCGGATCACGGCTTCGACGAGCTCCTGGGCGCCCTGAAGACTGCCGGATTCACCCGGGAATAGACCGCCTCGGCGCACCGTTACCCGGACTCACCGTGGACCCGCCTTTGTGATCCGGGTCCGATGGTGCACAATCTGGCCCGCCACATCGGCCCGAAGGGAGTGAGCGACGCCATGGCGACTGACTACGACGCACCGCGCAAGAACGAGGAAGACCAGTCCGAGGAGAGCATCGAAGAGCTCAAGGCGCGTCGCCACGACAAGAACTCAGGGAAGGTCGACGAGGACGAGGCCGAGGCCGCCGAATCGTTCGAGCTTCCCGGTGCGGATCTCTCGCACGAAGAGCTCGCCGTCGAGGTGAAGCCCAAGCAGGAGGACGAGTTCACCTGCCTCAGCTGTTTCCTGGTACACCACCGCAGCCAGCTGGCTGACGAGAAGAAGCTGATCTGCAAGGACTGCGCCTAAGCCCAGTCGAAGCGGCGGGTGCCTCGACACACGCTCGCACGTTCCTCGCTCGCGCTACTCGACCACCGAGTAGCGCGAGTTTTCGTTGGTCGGGTAGCCCCAGCCCGGCCCGGCTACTCGTCGCCCTTCTTGAGGCCGGGGGGCAGGTGTCCGGTGGACTTGGCGTAGTAGCCCGCGGCCCGGCGCTGGGCGAACATCCGGGCGAGCGCGACCAGGGCGCCGGTGAGGGCGGCCCAGGCGACGGCTTCGCCGACGTGCACGTCGGGGTCGGCCGGGTTCTCCGGCGGGTGCTTCCCGGTCGCGGCCTTCCAGGTCGTGTCGATCGCCTTGCGCGCGAACGCCGCCGCGCCCAGGGCGCTCACGAGCGAGAAGACGGTCCAGACCTTCGAGCTGTCGTCTGCCATGCCCGAACAGTACCCAGCGGCGTGGGGCTCATCCGCGAGGCGACCGGCCGGCGAGGACGCTCAGCGCGCCCGCCAGCTCCTCGGGCCGCCGCGAGCTCACCAGCCAGTACGGCGCGGGGTCGGCGGGGTCGGTGATCTCCACCTTGACGGCGCGCTTGAGGTAGGGCCGCAGCACGAGGTAGGCGCGCGCGTCCGCCTCCGGCCCGGCGGTCCGGCGGGTCTGCTCGGCGTCCAGCGCCTCGACCGCGCCGAGGTGGTGGCCCTCGATGTGCGCGCGCCCCGCCCGGAACACGCCCTCGGCGACGCTCAGCCGCACTCCGCCGTAGGCGAGCAGGCCGGCGCCGAGCACGAGCATCGCCACGGCCGTCACCAGCCAGGCAACGGGGCCGGGTGTCGCGACGATCACGGCCAGCCAGAGGCTGGCGACCAGCATCGTGCCCTGGACCCACCAACGCAGCGGTACGCCGAGCCGCTCGTGGTAGTCCGACGGCGTGGGGCTGGATGACACGGGGCACAGCCTCCCATCCCCGATGGGCCCCCGACGGCATAGGGTCCGTCCGTGCGAACCGACCCGATCGTCGACCTGCAGATCCAGGTGCTGCGCCTGGACCCCGAGCTCCCGATGCCGGCGTACGCCCATCCCGGCGACGCCGGTGCCGACCTGGTCGCGGCCGTCGACGTCACGCTCGCGCCCGGCGAGCGGGCGCTGGTGCCCACCGGCATCGCGCTCGCGCTCCCTGACGGGTACGTCGCCCTCGTCCACCCCCGGTCGGGGCTCGCGGCGCGGCACGGGCTGTCGATCGTGAACTCTCCGGGGACCATCGACGCTGGCTACCGCGGCGAGATCAAGGTGCTGCTGATCAACCTCGACCCGCGCGAGGAGATCCGGCTCCGGCGTGGGGACCGGGTGGCGCAGCTGGTGGTCCAGCGCTTCGAGCACGCCGGCTTCGTGGAGGTCGACGCACTCCCCGAGAGCGTCCGTGGAGCCGGGGGCTACGGTTCTACTGGAGGCTTCGGCCCCGAGAACACGAGGAGTGGTGAGTGAAGTTCCGTCGTAGGTCGGCAGCGGCTGACGAGGCCGACGAGGCAACGCCGGCCGACGAGTCGACCGCGCAGGACCAGGACACCGCGGAGGAGCCTGCCCGCGGTCCGTTCGACGTCGACGACCTCCCGGAGGACGACGTCACCAGGGTCGACCTCGGATCCCTCTTGATCGAGCCCGAGCAGGGTCGAGAGCTCCGGCTCCAGGTCGACGAGGCGTCCGGTGCGGTGCAGTCGGTGCTCCTGGCCGGCCAGGACGGCGCCATCGAGATCCGGGCGTTCGCGGCGCCCCGCAACGGCGACCTCTGGAGCGAGGTGCGGCCGCAGATCGCCGCCGACATGGCGCAGAAGGGCGGCACCGCCACCGAGCGGGAGGGCCGTTTCGGTCCCGAGCTCGTGTGCCAGGTGCAGGTCAAGCGCAAGGAGGGCGGCACCGCCACGCAGCCCTCGCGGATCATCGGCATCAACGGCCCACGCTGGCTGCTCCGCGCGACGTTCTTCGGCAAGCCGGCCCTCGAGCCGGAGACCGCCGCCGACTGGGAGGACACGGTCACCAGGATCGCGGTCCGCCGCGGCGACCACGCGATGCCGGTCGGCGAGCCGCTCCCGGTGACCCTGCCCGACGAGGCCCGCCGGGTCTCCCCGCAGACCCCCTAGCGCCATGCCAGGCAAGAGCCGACTGCGGCGCACCATCAGCAACTGGGCGAGCAGCAGCGACCAGCACGCACGCGACCTGCGACGCAGCCACCAGGTCGAGGACGGCACGCCGATCGCGGACGCCCCCGACCGTGAGCTGGTCCGGCTGCGCGGCACCCTGCGCACCGTCACCCTGCGGCCGCGAGGAGGTGTCCCCGCGCTCGAGGCCGAGCTCGACGACGGGTCCGGCGTGCTCACGATCGTGTGGCTCGGGCGACGCCGGATCTCGGGGATCGGCCCCGGACGGTCGCTGCAGGTGCAGGGCCGGATCGGTCTCCACGACGGGCACCGGATCATGTACAACCCCCGCTACGAGCTGATCCCGTGAGTGATCCGGAGCGGAGCCCGGAGCAGCCGAAGGCCACGGTCGAGACCGTCGAGGCCGTGGTGCGCGCCCAGCTCTCGAAAGCGCTGGGCGGGCGCCGCGGGATGATCGAGGCAGCGGTCCCCACGCTGTTGTTCACGGTGACCTGGTTGACCACTCGCGAGCTGCGCCTCGCCCTGATCGTGAGCGTCGCGGCGGCGCTGATCCTGCTGGCGGTCCGGCTGGTGCAGCGGTCCACCGTCCAGTTCGTCGTCAACGCACTGTTCGGGATCGGCATCGGCTGGCTCTTCGTGCGGCTGGCCGCCAGCCGCGGCGGGAGCGAGGACGAGCAGGCGCTCGCCTACTTCCTGCCGGGCATCCTCTACAACACCGGCTACACCGCGGTGCTGGCGTTCACCTGCCTCATCGGCTGGCCGCTGGTCGGGTTCATGGTGGGCAGCGTCACCGGCGACCCCACCGCCTGGCACGAGGACAAGCAGATCGTCCGGTTGTGCGCGATCCTCACCTGGCTCCTCGCCCTCCCGTGCTTCCTCCGGGTGGTGGCGCAGGGGCCGCTCTGGCTGGCGGGCAACTCCGGGGCGATGGACGCGGACACGGCCGTCGCCGTCCTGGGGGTGCTCAAGATCGCGATGGGCTGGCCGCTGCAGCTGGCCGCGCTCGCGGCGATGGCGTGGGTGCTGGGCCGGGACCGCACGCCGGTCGGACCCGAGCCCGCCTGACGCGCTCTGCCTCAGCCGGAGTGGGTGCCGGGGGACAGCAGCCGCTCGAGCTCGTCCTCGACCTCGGACGGCACCACGAACAGCAGCTCGTCGCCGGACTCCACCGGCTGCTCCGGCTCGGGCACGTAGACCTGACCGTCACGGAGGATCGTGACCAGCGCGCAGTTCTCCGGGAGCGGGATCAGCCCGGCCGGCTTGCCGACGTACGGCGAGTCGGTCGGCAGCGTCATCTCGACCAGGTTGGCGTTGCCCTTGCGGAACGTGAACAGCCGCACCAGGTCACCGACGGTCACGGCCTCCTCGACCAGCGCCGACATGATGCGTGGTGTCGACACGTTGACGTCGACCCCCCACGCCTCGGTGAACAGCCACTCGTTGTTGGGGTGGTTGACCCGGCCCACGGTGCGCGGGACGCCGAACTCGGTCTTCGCCAGCAGTGAGGTGACCAGGTTGGCCTTGTCGTCGCCGGTCGCGGCGATCACGACGTCGCACTTGTCGAGGCGCGCCTCCTCCAGCGACGACAGCTCGCAGCAATCGGCCAGCAGCCACTCGGCGTCCGGCACCCGCTCCGGCATCACGGACCCGGGGTTCTTGTCGATGAGGAGCACCTCGTGGCCGTTCTGGATCAGCTCGCGGGCGATGGAACGTCCCACCGCGCCCGCTCCGGCAATGGCTACCCGCATGTTCAGCCACCTTCCTCGTCCGGGCCCTTGGCGATGACCTCGTAGGCGTGCGCGGCGTTCTCCTCGCGCATCACGAGGTGGAGCAGGTCGCCCTCCTGGATCACGCTGTCACGGCTGGGCAGCATGCCCTCGCCGAGTCGGTCGATCCAGGCGATCCGGCTCTTGGACTGCATCTGGAAGTCGACGGTGCGGTGCCCGATCCACGCCTCGGTGACCGGCACCTGGTCGAGCCGGATGGTGCCCGACGGGTCGCGGAAGTCGGGCTCGGCGCCGGCCGGCAGCAGCCGGCGGAGCACCTGGTCGGCGGTCCACTTCACCGTCGCCACCGTCGTGATCCCGAGCCGCTGGTAGACCTCGGCGCGGCCGGGGTCGTAGATCCGGGCCACCACCTGCTGGATCCCGAACGTCTCCCGGGCCACCCGGGCCGCGATGATGTTGGAGTTGTCGCCGCTCGAGACCGCCGCGAACGCGTCCGCGCGGCGTACACCGGCCTTCTCCAGCACCGCCTGGTCGAAGCCGAACCCGGTGATCTTGTCGCCGTTGAAGTTCGGCCCGAGGCGGCGGAAGGCGTCGGGCTCGCTGTCGATGATCGACACGGTGTGGTTGCGGTCCTCGAGGCTGCGCGCGAGCGTGGAGCCCACCCGGCCGCAGCCCATGATCACGACGTGCACGGGATCACCGTAGCGCTGGTGCCGCGTTGCCGTAGCCTTGCCGGTCGTGGGTGTCGGCGACGTCTCCAAGCGGATCCTGCTGGGGCGCAAGCTACGTAGCGCACAGCTGGGGGAGACGCTTCTCCCGAAGCGGATCGCACTCCCGGTCTTCGCCAGCGACGCGCTCTCCTCGGTCGCCTACGCTCCCGACGAGATCTTCATCATGCTGTCGCTCGCCGGCGCCTCGACCTACGTGTGGTCGTGGAAGATCGGGATCGCCGTCGCGCTGGTGATGGCCGCGGTGATCGCGTCCTACCGGCAGACCGTGCATGCCTACCCGAGCGGCGGTGGCGACTACGAGGTGGCGACGGTCAACCTGGGCAAGAACGCAGGGGCGACCGTCGCGAGCGCGCTCCTCATCGACTACGTGCTGACCGTCGCGGTGTCGATCTCGGCCGCGGCCCAGTACGCGTCCGCGGCGATCCCGGCGCTCCAGCACCACGAGGCCACGTTCGCGGCGGCCATGGTGGCGCTGCTGATGGCGATGAACCTGCGCGGCATCCGCGAGTCCGGGACCATCTTCGCGATCCCGACGTACGCGTTCATGGTCGCGATCTTCGGCATGTGCGGCTACGGCCTCCTGCAGCTGGCCGCCGGCACCCTCAACGACGTCGAGTCCGCGGACCTCACGATCGAGGCGTCGCCTGACTACGACGGGTCGCTCACGACGTTCGCACTGATGTTCCTGCTGGCCCGGGCGTTCTCGTCCGGGTGTGCCGCGCTCACCGGCGTCGAGGCGATCAGCAACGGGGTCCCCGCCTTCCGGCGGCCGAAGAGCCGCAACGCCGCGACCACGCTGCTGCTGCTGGGGATGATCGCGATCACGATGATGATCAGCGTCATCGTGCTGGCCAAGCAGATGGGCATCAAGTACGTCGACCCCAACGAGCTGGACCGGCTGATGATCGACGGCGAGCCCGTCCCCGCCGACTACGAGCAGCACGCGCTGATCGCGCAGATCGCCAGGGCCGTCTTCATCGACTTCGAGCCGGGGTTCTACGCGGTGGTGACGGTGACCGGCATCATCCTGGTGCTCGCCGCCAACACGGCGTTCAACGGGTTCCCGGTGCTCGGCTCGATCCTGGCGAAGGACGGCTGGGCGCCGCGCGCCCTCGGTTCGCGCGGCGACCGGCTGGCCTACAGCAACGGCATCGTGTTCCTCGCGGTGATGGCGACGCTGCTGATCGTGGTGTTCGACGCCGAGACCACGCGACTGATCCAGCTCTACATCGTCGGCGTCTTCGTGTCGTTCAACCTCAGCCAGCTCGGGATGATCCGGCACTGGACCCGGATGCTGACCACCGAGCGCGACCCCGCTACCAGGCGGCGGATGGTGCGCTCGCGGGTGATCAACGCGATCGGGTTGACCATGACCGCGGTGGTGCTCGTCATCGTGCTGTTCACCAAGTTCCTCGCCGGCGCCTGGATCACCATCCTGGCGATGGCCGGGTTCTTCGCGATCATGCAGGGGATCAGGAAGCACTACGAGAACGTCCAGCTCGAGCTGGCGGCCGACGAGGAGGACAAGGTCCTCCCGACCCGGGTGCACGCCATCGTGCTGGTCTCCAAGCTGCACAAGCCGACGCTGCGCGCCCTGGCGTTCGCGAAGGCGTCCCGCCCCAACGTGCTCGAGGGGGTCTACGTCGCCGCCGACCCGGTCGAGACCAGCAAGCTCCTCGACGACTGGGAGGAGCGCAACACCGGCGTGCCGCTCAAGGTGCTGCACTCGCCGTACCGCGAGCTGGTCAAGCCGATCGTCGACTACGCCACCGAGATCCGCCGCGCCAACCCGCGCGGGGTCGTCGCCGTCTACATCCCGGAGTACGTCGTGGGCCGGTGGTGGGAGCAGCTGCTCCACAACCAGACCGCACTGCGCCTCAAGGGCCGGCTGCTGTTCACGCCGGGCGTGATGGTCACCTCGGTGCCCTACCAGCTGCGGTCGTCCGAGATCGCCCGCGAGCGCGGGGAGCGCGACAGCCACCGGGTGATGCCCGGCGACCTGCGGCGCGGCCAGGTCGACAACAAGGGCTCCGACCGGCAAGTGCAGCGATGACCCGCAACCCCCGGGCCCGGACGGCGCGCGGCCGGTCCCGGGTGGGCGAGCGGTTCGAGGCGGAGGTCGGCCCGATCGCGCACGGCGGGCACTGCGTCGCACGGGTCACCGACGAGGGCCGCGTCGTGTTCGTCCGGCACGCGCTGCCGGGGGAGCGGGTGGTCGTGGAGATCACCGAGGGAACCGAGGGTGACCGCTTCTGGCGGGGCGACGCGGTCGAGGTGCTCACCGGCTCCGACGACCGGGTCGTCGCGCCGTGCCGGTTCGCCGGGCCCGGCCGTTGCGGGGGCTGCGACTTCCAGCACGTCACCCTCGACCGGCAGCGCCTGCTCAAGGCCGACGTGGTCCGCGAGCAGTTGGCCCGCCTCGCCGGGCTGGACGTCGACGTCGTGGTCGAGCCGGTCCCCGGTGACGAGGCCGGACTTCGGTGGCGGACGCGGCAGCGCTACGTGCCGCTCCCCGGAGGCGGGCGGGGGATGCGCAAGCACCGGTCGCACGACGTCGTGGAGATCGACGACTGCCTCATCGAGGCGGCGGAGGGGCCGTCGTACGTGGTGCGCGGGCGGGAGTTCGCGGTCGCCGAGGACGGGTTCTGGCAGGTCCATCCGGGTGCGCCCGAGGTGCTCGTCGGCACCGTCCTCGACCAGCTCGCCCCCCGGCCGGGCGAGTCGGCCCTCGACCTCTACGCCGGTGTCGGCCTGTTCGCGCGGTTCCTGCTCGACGCGGTCGGTCCGGGTGGTCGCGTGGTGGCCGTCGAGGCGGACCGCCGGGCGGCCAACAACGCCGTCGCCAACTGCCCGGACGCGGAGGTCCGCGCCGGCCCGGTGGAGCGGGTGCTCGCGACGGCGTACGACGAACCCTTCGACCTGGTGGTGCTCGACCCGCCGCGGACCGGTGCCAAGAGGAAGGTGGTCACCCAGGTCGCGGCCCGCCGGCCGCGGGCGGTCGCGTACGTCGCCTGCGACCCGGCGGCGCTGGCCCGCGACGTCGCGTTCTTCGCCGAGCACGGCTACGGGCTGGCCGCGCTACGAGCCTTCGACCTGTTCCCGATGACCCAGCACGTGGAGTGCGTCGCCCTGCTGTCACCCGTCAGCTAGCCATCCCTAGTCTCTGCGTATGCGAATCCTGGCGACCTCGGGCGGGTTCCTCCCCACTGACCTCGGCCCCTACCAATGGCGGCGTGGGCCGCTCATCGAGCACGCGATCCACCTCGCGGGCGACCCGGACCGGCCGAAGCTCTGTTACATCGGCACGGCTCAGGGCGACTCGCTCAACGGGATCGCCGGCTTCTACCGCGCGTTCGCGGGCTCGGAGGTCAGGGCCTCGCACCTCGAGCTGTTCACGCTCCCGAACGTCCCGGACATCCGCGCGCACCTCCTGGCCCAGGACGTGGTCTGGGTCGGGGGCGGGTCGGTGGCCAACCTGCTCGCGGTGTGGCGCACGCACGGGCTCGACGACGTGATGCGCGAGTGCTGGGAGGCCGGTGTGGTGCTCGGCGGGGTGTCGGCCGGCTCGATCTGCTGGTACGTCGGCGGGCCTACCGACAGCTTCGGCCGCGACCTGAAGCCCTCGCCGCCCGGACTCGGGCTGCTGCCCTACTGCAACGTCGTGCACTACGACAGCGAGGAGCAGCGCCGGCCGCTCTTGCACCGGCTGGTGGGCGAGCAGACATTGCCGACCTCGCACGCCACCGACGACGGGGTGGGGATCGTCTACGAGGGCACCGAGATCGCCGAGGTGGTGGCCGACCGTCCCGACGTCGCGGCGTACGTCGTCGAGCGGCAGGACGACGGCACGGTCACCGAGACCCGGCTGGCGCCGCGCCTCCTCCCCGACCCGCAGGCGGGCTGAGCGTCAGCCGGTGGTGCCGGGCTCCAGCCGCCCGCCTGCCTCGATCGTGGCACCGTCGGGGACCCGACAGCCGCGCCCGACCAGGGTCACCGACTCGGCGCTGTCGGGCGGCTCGTCGGTGTACTCGCCGACCGTCGCCCCGGCGCCGATCACGCAGTCCCGATCCACGACCGTCCGTTCGACGCAGGCGCCCGAGGCGATGACCGTGCCGGTGAACACCACGCTCTCTCGGACGACGGCGCCGCGTTCCACGACGACTCCGGGGCCGATGACGCTGCGGACCACCGTGCCGGCCACTCGGCTCCCCGGGCTCAACAGCGATTCCTCGACCCGCCCGCCGTCGGTGACCCGGGCCGGAACCCGCTGCGGCTGGCGGGTCAGGACCGGCCGCTCGGGGGCACCGAAGATGCCCAGGTCGTCAGTGAGCACGTCGAGATGCGCCTTCAGGTACTTGTGCGGCTCGCCGAGGTCGCGCCAGTACCCCGGCAGCCGGTGAGCCACCACCCGGGAGGTCTCGACGAGTCGCGGGAGCAGGTGGTCGCCGTAGTCGCCCAGGCCCGAGTCGTGAGGCCCGCTGTCGGCGGACAGCTCGCGGTGCAGCTGCTCGACGGTCTCGACGAGCACGGCAGGGGTGTACACGAAGATCTCTGCCGCCACCGTCGAGGTGCGCGGGTCGTCGGGCTTGTACTCGAACCCGACGACCATCCCCTGTCCGTCGACCTCCACGGTGGCGTGGTCGCCCGCCTCGTCGATGGGGACCTCGGTGGTCACGACGGTGCAGGCGGCCTGCGCCTCACGGTGGGTGCGCACGGCGTCCAGGTAGTCGAAGCCGTAGACATGGTCGGCGCTCATCACGAGCACCAGCTCGGGGTCGGCGGCCACGATCTGGTCGCGGATCCGGTACAGCTCGTCGGCGTTCCCCTTCGCGAAGCCCTCCTCGTCGGTGGACCCGGTGCCCTCCTGTGGCATCAGCAGCCGGAAGCCCCCGATCGTCCGGTCGAGGTCCCACGGGCGCCCGTTGGACACCTCCTCCTCGAGGGTCGAGCCGAGGTACTGGACGGAGAGCCAGACGTCCGAGATACCGCTGTGCCGGAGGTTGGACAGGGGGAAGTCCACCAGCTGATAGACGCCGGCGAACGGCAGGGCGGGCTTGGCCCGCTCGCGGGTGAGGACGTCCATCCGTCCGCCCGCACCCCCGGCCTGGATGATCGCGAGGATGCGTGGCTCTGCCATGGCCGAATCGTGGCACGGCCGTGGTTGGCGGCCTGTGGGCGCAGCGGTCAGCGGACGACGTCGAGCACGAGCTTGACCAGCCCGTTGGGGTAGGACTCGCTCTCGACGACGTCCAGCATCGTCTTGTCCTTGTCGGTGTCGCTCCACATCCTCTTGCCGGCGCCGAGCAGGACCGGGAACTGCAGCAGGTGGTAGCGATCCACGAGGCCGGCGTCGGCCAGGTTGCGGCCCAGCGTCGCGCTCCCGTGGACGATGATCGGACCGCCGTCGGTCTCCTTCAGGGCGGCCACCTCGTCGAGCGACCGCAGGATCGTGGCCGGCCAGCCGGGGTCCTCCTCGGCCAGCGTGGTCGACACGACGTACCTGGGCATCGCGTTGTAGCCGGCGAAGTAGTCCATCTTCGGCCAGACCGGCGCGAACGCCTCGTAGCTGACCCGGCCCATCAGCATCGCCCCTGCCTCGTTCTGCTCGCGGTCCTTGAGCTCGTAGGAGTCGGGGTCGTGCTTGATGTCCTTGAACGTCCAGCCGGTGTTGCGGTAGCCCTCCTCTCCGCCAGGAGAGTCGATGACGCCGTCCAGGGACACGAACGCGGTGACGATCAGGGTGCGCATGCTCTGCTCCTTCGTTGTGGTGCGGTGGGTCATCTTCTCCACGAGGGTGGCGCGGCACCTAGGACAGCAGACGAACGAGTTTGCCGCACCGCTCGATGCCATGTATCTTGATATCAAGATAGATTGTCCCTCAACTTAGGGTCGCCTCATTACCTGGCCGCGCGGCGGCGGCGGCAAGATGACCGAGAGCGACATCCCGGAACCCACGAGGAGATGGCTGATGGCCAGCAAGGACAGCTTCGGCGCGAAGAGCACCCTGGAAGTGGAGGGGAAGCCGTACGAGATCTTCCGACTCGACGCGGTGACCGGCGAGGGGCTCGACGTGGCCTCGCTGCCGTTCAGCCTCAAGGTGCTGCTGGAGAACCTGCTGCGCACCGAGGACGGTGCCGACATCACTGCCGACGACATCAAGGCGCTCGCCGGCTGGGACGCGGACAGCGAGCCCGACAAGGAGATCCAGTTCACCCCGGCCCGGGTGATCATGCAGGACTTCACCGGCGTCCCCTGCGTCGTCGACCTCGCCACGATGCGCGAGGCCATGGAGGAGCTCGGCGGTGACGCGTCGCGGATCAACCCGCTGGCCCCGGCCGAGATGGTCATCGACCACTCCGTGATCGCCGACGTCTTCGGCACGCCGGAGGCCTTCGCGCGCAACGTCGAGATCGAGTACGAGCGCAACCGCGAGCGCTACCAGTTCCTGCGCTGGGGTCAGGGCGCGTTCTCCGACTTCAAGGTCGTCCCGCCGGGCACCGGCATCGTGCACCAGGTCAACATCGAGCACCTGGCCCGCGTCGTGTTCACCC
>DASTDJ010000077.1:0-7649 GCA_035710425.1 Nocardioides sp. | reverse complement strand
GGGCGCCGCAACGTGGTCGAGTGCTCGGCCACGCCGAGTCCGACGCCCTTCATCGCGAGCTGGTACATCACCGTGGAGCCGGCGCCGAGCAGCACCATCTGCTCCCCCACGAAGTCGGCGATCCCGAACTGCGCGTCCGCGACGGCCGGGACCTGCGACACGTCAACCTGCTGAGCAGCGGTCATTGCAACAATGTGACACAATCTGTTGCATGGATGCAACGGCGCTCCTCGATGCCGCGGTCGCGCAGTTCGCGCTGACCGGTGTACGCCGCACCAGCGCCGACGACATCGCCCGCCGGGCGGGGGTCAACCGCGCCACGCTCTACCGCAGGCTCGGCACCAAGAGCGAGATCCTCAACCAGGCGATCCTGCAGGAGACGGCGCGAGCGCTGAGCCGGATCGAGACGGCGATCGGAGACGTGCCGGCTCCCGGCACCCCGGGCTTCGACCCGGCGGCGTACGTGCTCAGGTTCTTCAGCGTGACCATCGACGAGGTGCGCGGCAACGAGCTGCTCCGCCAGGTGAAGCTGATGGACCGCGAGGACGCCCTGGTCGGACTCACCGAGCGCGCCGGCGACGCGCTCGCCCTCGCCGCCGAGCTCTCCGCCGACCGGATCCGCAAGCTGCGGGCCTACGTCGGCAACCCGGATCGCCGCGACATCACCGCCGTCTCGATCACCCTTGCCCGGCTCACCCAGTCGCTGCTCCTCACCCCCGACGGGCCGCCGCGCCTCGACACCACCCCCCGCCGGCGCCGGTACGTCGACGACGTCATCGTGCCGATGGTGCTGGGGCGTCAGGCGGGCCACGGTGGTTGAGGTGCGAGGAGCGCCAGCGACGAGCCTCGAAACCAGCCCCGAACTGACGCCTCGCTAGCCCACCTCGAGGTCGTGCGCACCGTGCCGCGCCTTGGCGGCCAGGTAGTCGGCGTTCGCCGGCGAGAGGTGTACGGCGGTGGGCACTCGCTCGACGACAGCCACACCGGCCTCGGCGAGCTGTGCGGCCTTGTCGGGGTTGTTGCTGAGCAGCGCCAGCTCCTCGATGCCGAGCGCCAGCAGCATCTGAGCAGCCACGGCGTAGTCGCGCTCGTCAGGGCCGTGGCCGAGAGCGACGTTGGCCTGGTAGGTGTCGAGGCCGGTGTCCTGGAGGCTGTAGGCGTCGAGCTTGTTGTAGAGGCCGATACCGCGGCCCTCCTGCCGGAGGTAGAGCAGGTAGCCGCCGACCGCGGTGAGCCGCTCGAGCCCCTCGCGCAGCTGCGGCCCGCAGTCGCAGCGCTGGCTTCCCAGCACGTCGCCGGTCAGGCACTCGCTGTGCAGGCGCACCAGCGGGACCGCGTCCCTGGGCTCCCCCAGCTGGAGCGCGAGGTGCTCGCGGTCGTCGACCAGCCGGTCGAAGGTGTACGCCGTGGCGACGGTCGCGAAGCCGTCCGCCGTCCGGAGCGGCAGGTCGATCGCGTTGCGGACCCGGGCGACGGGCAGGTCGAGGCTCATCGGTCTCCTCAGCTCGTCTCGAAGCGGTCGGACAGCGCGTAACGGAGCAGGACGACGTCCCCGATCGGCCGGGTCTCGACCAGCCGCGCGCGGTGATCGGCACACCAGGGGAACCGGCCGTCGCCCACGAACCGCCGCGCCCGCGAGTCACCGACGAAGAACGGCGCCACGACGAGATGCAGCTCGTCGACGAGGTTCTCGGTGAGGAACTGGGTGTGCACGGTCCCTCCGCCCTCGACCATCAGCCGGCGTACGCCGCGGTCGTAGAGGTCCTCGCTCACGTCCCCCAGCTGCACACGCGGGCCGCCGTCGACGATGGTCGCCACGGTGTGGAGTCGCGCACCGGCGGTCTCGACGGTGGACGACGGGCAGTAGACGAGCTTCTCGCGATCGCCACGCGTGAAGAACCTCCCGCACGGGTCCAGGTCGCCGCCGGCGGTCAGCGTGACCTTCAGCGGCGAGGCCGGCAGCCCGGCGGCCAGGCGCCGGCGCCGGCGCCGCTCCGACCGCACGAGCAGCGCGGGGTTGTCGTTGCGCACCGTGGCGGCGCCGACCAGGATCGCGTCGCTGCGGGACCGGACCTCGTCGACCCGGTCGAAGTCGGCCTCGTTCGACAGCAGCAGCCGCTCGTCGGTCGCGCTGTCGAGGTAGCCGTCCAGCGACATGCTGCAGCTCAGCAGCACGTAGGGACGCTCACGCACTGCGCACCTCCGCGGGCTCGAAGGGCTCGGGGGCGGGCCGGCGGGATCGGGGGCGCCCGCTCCAGAGGGCCAGGGCGCCGGGGAACGTCGCGACCAGTGACATCACGCCGTAGACCACCGCGACCTCGAGCCCGACGGCCGCACCCAGGCCGGCGGACGCGAACACCCACGCGGCCGCGCCCTCGCGCGGTCCCCATCCGGCGAAGCTCACCGGGATGGCGGAGGCGAGAAGCACCCCGAGGGCGAGCGGCAGCAGATCGAGCAGCGGCACGGTGACCCCAGCGGTCCGCGCGGCGACCAGGAAGACGACCACGTGTCCGCCGGCCGCGAGCCCCGAGAGGAGGACGACGCGCACCCACAGGCCCGGAGCCGCGAGCACGGTGCGGATCTCCGAACGGAACGCGACGCCGAGCACGATGACGCCCACCGCCAGCGCCAGCGCCCACGGCCGCAGCGGCCCCGGCAGCAGCGGCAGCGCGAGCACCACCATCGCCACCTGCACGACCTGCCCGGAGACCCGGTCCCACACGACCGAACGCAGGCCCCGCCCCAGGGCACCGCTGTCGCGCCCGTGCCGTACGCCGCGGTGCACGTCGCCGACGATGCCGCCGGGGAGCGTGGCGTTGAGGAACTGCGCGCGGTAGCAGGCGCGGTAGGCCGTTCCGAGCGGCACCGGCACCTCGATCGCCCCGGCCAGCAGGCTCCAGCGCCGGGCGCAGCACCACGTCGTGCCGGCGGTGACCACGAGCGCCACGGTGAGCGCCAGACCGTCGGTGTGCCGCAGGCCCTCGACGAAGGGCTCGGCACCCACCCGCGCGACGAGCAGGACGATGATCGCGAGCCCCGTCAGAGGACGCGCCCAGGTCCAGAACGTCGTGCCGATGATGGCCGCCCCCTATCCCTCGGTCGGGTGCTCTTCGCGGGGGGATACGGACACGAGAGGGGGCCGGTTCACCACGGCCGCCCGGGACAGGACGTCGGAGACGACGCGCGCCGTCTCCGGCCAGGTCGCGAATGTCGTACGGCGCTGGGCCGCCAGCTCGCGCAGCCGCTCGCGCAGGGTGGCATCGGTGAGCCACCGACGCAGTGCGTCGGCGAGGGCGCGCTCGTCGTCCACGGGGACCAGCAGCCCGGCCGCGCCGACCGCCTCCGGATGCCCACCGACATCGGTCGCGACGACCGGGATGCAGCGTGCCAGGCCCTCGGCGACGGCCATGCCGTAGGACTCCCGTCGCGACGCGGAGACGACGAGGTCCGTCTCCGACCCGACCTCCTCGAGCTGCCGGGGCGTGAGCGGCCCGGTGAACGTCACCCGGTCGGCGGCCGCGCTCTCCCGGAGTCGATCGACGAACGCCGGGTCCAGGTCGAGCGCCCCGACACAGGTGCACCGCCACTGCAGGTCCCTCAGCTCACCCAGCGCGGCGAGCAGCACGTCGTGACCTTTCTCCGGGGTCACCGGTCCGACGCACAGCAGGTGGCCGCCGGTGGCGGACCCGGTCGCGCGCGGTCCGGGATCCATGCCGGGCACCGCGACGTGCACCCGGTCCGGGGCGAGCCCGTGGTGCTCGACCACCCACTGCCGCGCCCAGCTGCTGGTGGTCAGCACCGCGTCCGCCGCGTGGAGCACGTTCCGCTCGGCCACGGCCATGTGCAGCAGCACCACGAGCCGCAGCCGGCCCGACTCGGCCACCATCGGCTCCGCCGTCGCGCCCACCAGACCGTCGACCAGTACGGTCGCGCCGTCCTCGAGCCCGGCGAGCACCAGGGCCAGCTCGGCCTCGTCGGCCACATGGTGCTCGTAGACGTCCCAGGCCGCCTTCACCAGCTCGGTGCCGAGACGCCGGTCGTAGACGTTCCCGCCACTGGGTCGGGTCCGGTCGTCGATGCCTACGGGCACGACGAAGTGGAGTCTCACAGCACACGCTCGTAGCTGGCCCACGCGACGTGCGACTCGCGCAGGGTGACCTCGATGCCGGACAGCACCTGCCCACCGGGACCCAGGTGTCCCGAGGACGCCCGGTCGGCCAGCCGGTCCGCGACGAGCCGGGCCAGCATCTCCGTCGTGGTGTTCTGCTCGGCCAGCGACGGCTCCGTGTCGAGGTTGCGGTAGTTGAGGTCGGCCAGCACGGCGTGCAGCTCCTGGGTCGCCCGGCCGATGTCGACGAGGATCCCGTCACCGTCGAGCCGCGGGCCGGCGAACGTCGCGTCCACGACGTACGTCGCACCGTGCAGACCCTGCGCCGGTCCGAACACCTCCCCCTGCAGGCTGTGCGCGATCATGATGTGGTCGCGAACGGTCACTCGGAACATCACGCCTCCACGTCGTCGGGGCCGGGGTAGCTGATCGAGTGGCAGACGCCCCCCAGCGAGCCGTCCAGGAGCGCCGGCAGCACCTCGGGAAGGTCGCGGAAGCGGGAGGTCCCCGTCAGCAGCACGTCGAAGGCCGGGTCGCGCAGCAGCTCCAGGGCGAGGGACAGCCGATCGCGATGGGTGCGGGTGCCCCGTCGGGCCGCGGCGACGGACCCCACCTGGCTGGCCCGGAGGGTGAGCCTCGAGGAGTGGAACGCCTCGCCCAGCGGCAGCGCGACCACGCGGTCGCCGTACCAGCTGAGATCGAGCACGGTGCCCTCGGCGCCGAGCAGCTCGAGCGAACGGCGTAGCCCCGCCTCGGTGGCGCTGGTGTGCACGACCAGGTCGCAGCCGTCGGGCGCCTCGGCAGGTTCGGCGAACTCGACCCCGAGGCCGGCCGCGACCTTCGCGCGGTCGGGGTCGACGTCGACGAGGGTGACCCGGACTCCCGGGATGCCGGCCAGCAGCCGGGCGACGCAGCAGCCCACCATGCCCGCGCCGACGACGGCGATCCGGTCACCGACCAGCGGAGCCGCGTCCCACAGCGCGTTCACCGCGGTCTCCACCGTGCCCCCGAGGACCGCCCGCTCCGCGGGGACACCGTCGGGGACCGGTACGACCGCGCTGGCCGGTACGACGTACGCCGTCTGGTGGGGGTGGAGGCAGAACACCGTGCGCCCGGCCAGGTCCGCGGGGCCCTGCTCGACGACCCCCACGCTCAGGTAGCCGTACTTCACCGGGGCGGGGAAGTCGCCCTCCTGGAACGGCGCCCGCATCCGCTCCTGCTCGCTGGCCGGCACCCGGCCCGCGAACACCAGCGACTCGGTGCCGCGGCTGACGGCCGAACGCACGGCCCGCACCCGCACCTCGTCGTCGCTCGGCTCCCGGAGGTCGACGGGGCGGATCTCGCCCCGGCCCGGCTCGACGAGCCAGAACGCCATTGCCTCTTCGACCACGACCGGGGCCTCCCTTCCCGAGCACCGTTTGAACCGGCGCCGCTCGATCGCCGTAGCAGTGGTGTACCTCTAGACACGGAGCCGGCATGCAAAGGGTTCAGTTGGACGCGGCGGATCGGGTCACCGCGATCCGGGCCGTGCTCGCCGCCGCCGTCGCGGCCCTCACCGTGCAGGGCCTCGTCGGCGATCCGCACGTCACGCTCCTGGTGGTCATCAGCACCGTGGCGCTCGTGCTGGACGCGGTCGACGGCTACGTCGCGCGTCGTACCAACACCGTCACGGCCTTCGGCGCGCGCTTCGACATGGAGGTCGACGCGTTCCTGATCGCGGTCCTGAGCGTCCACGTCGCGCCGCACCTCGGCTGGTGGGTGCTCGCGATCGGCGCGATGCGCTACGGCTACGTCGTCGCCGGCCGGTTGCTGCCCTGGCTCCGCCGGCCGGTGCCGCCGCGCTACTGGGCGAAGGTGGTCGCCGCGATCCAGGGCATCGTGCTGACCGTTGCCGCCTCCCGGCTGCTGCCGGACCCGGTGGCCCAGATCGCCCTCGCGACCGCGCTCCTGCTCCTGGTCGAGTCGTTCGGCAACGACATCTGGTGGCAGTGGCGGCACCGCCACGAGACGCCGGACGCGGAGCCGGCCCTCCTCCCCGCACGCCCGGTCGCCTCCGCCGGAGTCATCACCGTCGCCGCCGCCGTGGTGCTGTGGTTCGCCCTCGCGCCGCCCCGTGTGTCCGACGGCCTGGGACCGGGCGACTTCGCCCGGATCCCCGTCGAGGGGCTCGCGCTGGTCGGGATCGCCCTCGCGCTGCCGACGCGCCCGCGCCGGTTCGCCGCGGTGGGGCTGGGGATCGTGGCCGCGGTGCTCGCCGTCCTGCGCGCGCTCGGACTCGGCTTCGACCTCTACCTGGACCGGTCGTTCCACGTGCTGGGCGACTGGTCCTACCTCCCCAAGGGGCTCGAGGTCGTGAGCACCACCGACGGCCGCACCACCGCCGGGCTCATGCTCGCCGGTGCCGTCGTGCTCGCGCTCGGGCTCCTGGCACTGCTGCCGTGGGCCGCCCTGCGGGTCACCCGAGCGGCGGCGGAGCACCGCCAAGGTTCGATGCGGACGATCGTGGCGCTCGGCTCGGTGTGGGTGCTCTGCGCGGTGTTCGGCGGCCCTGCGGGGCAGGTGGCCGCGGCCGGCTCCGCGGGGCTGGTCGTCGACACGGTCGACCAGGTGCGCTCCGACTACGCCGACCGCGGCACCTTCCAGGACGAGATCGAGGCGGACGCGTACGCCCACACCCCGCCCGAGCAGCTGCTGGCCGGACTGCGGGGCAAGGACGTCCTCGTCGTGTGGGTCGAGAGCTACGGCCGGGTCGCGCTCGAGGGATCCTCGTTCGCCCCGGGGATCGTCGACGTGCTCGAGCACGGCGACCGGCAGCTCACCTCAGCCGGCTACCAGATGCGCAGCGCCTTCCTGACCTCGCCCACGTTCGGCGCCGGCAGCTGGCTGGCGCACGCGACCCTGCAGTCGGGCCTGTGGGTGGATAGCGAGCAGCGGTACGGCCAGCTGCTCGACAGCGACCGGATGTCGCTGACCGATGCGTTCGGGCGGGCCGGGTGGCGCACCACGTTCACGGTGCCGGCGAACACCCGGGACTGGCCGGAGGGTGCGGCGTACTACGGGTTCGACCAGATGTACGACTCGCGCAACGTGGGCTACGAGGGCCCCGAGTTCGGGTACGCGTCGATGCCCGACCAGTACACGCTGGACCACTTCCGGCGCACCGAGCTCGCCGGCGACGACCGGCGTCCGGTGATGGCCGAGATCGACCTGGTCTCCAGCCACCATCCCTGGGCGCCGCTGCCCGAGCCGGTGCCGTGGCGCGAGGTCGGCGACGGGTCGGTGTTCGAGGGGATGCCCGAGCGCGGCGAGGCGGCGGTCGACGGCGACGAGGACCCCGCCACCGCCCAGCACCTGTACGGTGAGTCGATCGAGTACACCTGGCGCACGCTGATCTCGTGGCTGGTCGAGTACCCCGACCCCGACCGGGTGCTGATCGTGGCCGGCGACCACCAGCCGCACTCCTTCGTGAGCGGAGACGACCCCGGCCGGGACGTACCGGTCACCGTGATCGCCCAGGACCCGGAGGTGATGCACCGGATCG
>DASTDJ010000076.1:0-4256 GCA_035710425.1 Nocardioides sp. | reverse complement strand
GACGCCGAGGTGGTGCAGTCGCTGACGGGCTGCACCGTCGAGGAGTGGACCCGGCTCGACGAGCCGCTGGCGCCTGACACGGCGGCCCGCCGGGAGGGAGTCTCGATCCCTCGGGTCGCCGAGCATGCGGAGCGGGTCCGGGGCGTGGCCGACGACCGGGAGACCGTGATCGTCGAGGGTGCGGGTGGTCTGCTCGTGCGCCTCGACACCGACGGCGGCACCCTTCTCGACCTCACGGCGGATCTCGCCCGCACCCACCCCGTCGAGGTGGTGGTGGTCGTCGCCGCCGGGCTCGGCACGCTCAACCACACCGAGCTCACCGTGGGCGCACTACGGGCGCGCGGGCTGGAGCCGACCGGGCTCGTCGTGGGGTCCTGGCCCACCGAGCCCGACCTCGCCGAGCGGTGCAACCTCGTGGACCTGCCCCGGGTGACCGGCGTACCCCTGCTGGCCGTGATCCCGGCCGGCGCCGGCTCGATGCAGCCCGACGAGTTCGTGGCAGCCGCGCCGACGTGGTTCGACGGAACCGATCGGGCCGAGCACCCGTCGTAGCCCATGTGCGGGTGCTCCGACTTGCTGTCGTCCTGGCCCTGGCCGTCATCGTGGCGGCCTGCGGCGACCAGCGCCCGCAGACGGGCGGATCGACGGGATGGCACACCGAGCAGCTCCCCGGGAAGACGGCCGTCGACTTCCCGAGCCTGCTGGCCACCGACGGTGACGACGCACTCGTGCTGACGGTCGACGACGAGGGCACGCTGCAGTCCCACCTCTCCGTCGACGGCACCGGGTTCGAGAGCGGCGAGCCGCTGGAGACCGGCGAGAAGTGGGTGACGCTGGGCGGCGTCGCCCGGCTCCGTGATGGATCCTGGTACGCGCTCGGTTCGGGCGGCTCGGAGAGGGTCGACGGCGATGACGAGTTCCAATACACGCCGATGGCGTTCCGCAGCGACGACGGCCTGGCCTGGGAGCCGACCGAGGTCACCGGGTTCGCCGACGCGCTCGACGTCAGCGACCTCGTCGCGACCGACGACGGCACCCTCGTTGCGACCGGCGTCTACCGGACCGAGGAGCGCCCGAACGAGGGTGGCTTCGAGGCGCACGCGTGGGTCAGCCACGACGGTCGCGCGTTCGAGGAGATCGACCTGCCCGGGGTCGCGCCGTACCACTCCTACGACGACGAGTCCGGCGTGACCGACGTCGTCGTGATGGGCGACGAGCTGCTCGCCGCGGGCCACCTCTCGTCCGGCGCCGTGGTGTGGCGGTCGCAGGACGGCGGCGCGACCTGGGAGCGCGACGACGACCCGCTGCTGCAGGAGGCCTCCACCGTCACCGGTGTGGCCGAGGTCGACGGAGCGGTGGTCGCCGGCGTCGTCGGGCTGCCCGTCCTGGCGATCCGGTCGGTCGACGGCGGACGCACCTGGGAGCAGGTGGACCTGCCGGTGGACGATGAGGCCGAGTCGTGGGCGCCGCTCTGGTCCGGCGGTGGTCGGTTCTTCACCCTCACCGGCGTCGACGACATGTCCTGGTCGCAGCCGGAGGTCTGCTACGCCGACCCCGACGCGTGCGGTCACGACCCCGAACCCACGCTGGTCGCGAGTGAGGACGGCGTCTCCTGGACCGCGGTCGACGCGGACGGACTCGGCGAGCTGGACGAGGTCACCGGGACCGCCGACGGGCGGGTCCTGGTGATGGCGGGCGGCGGCGGCGACGCCGCGGTTGACGTGCACACCTGGCCCGCCGGCCGTCCGCTCCCGGAAGCCGACCAGCCGGCCACCCCGCCCACCGTCGAGCTGGTCGAGGTGCCGAAGGGCGAGGACCCAGAGCCCGGCGTGCTCTACCACGCACCGCTCTACACCCACTGCGGCGTCGACTGGCTGTTCTTCGCGGACCGCTCCTGGCACCGCACCGACGACGGGCCGGCCTTCGGGACTGACAGCGGCATGGTCTACGGCTACGCGACCGTGGGCGCCGACGGGGTGCTCGAGTACTCCCTGGACGACGGCATCGTCGTGGCGACCTACGAGGAGCAGGACGACGCGCCCGGCTGCGATTGAGCGCGCGTCAGTCGCCCGTCTGGTTCAGGAACCACCGGTGACCGAACGGGTCCCGGAACACCGCGACCCGCCCCGCCGGCCCGCTGTCCTCGGGGCCACGGTCCATCGAGGTCCCGGCGGCGGTCACCTCGGCGGCCAGCGCGTCGACGTCGTCGACGGTGAGGTGCAGCGACACCGCCGACCCACGGGTGGTGTCCGGAGCCGCGACCCCCGCCTCCTCGAACTCGTCCGCCATCATCCAGCGCGCATCGCCCACTGCGAGCTCCACGTGGCCGATCCGGCCGTCGGGCATCTCGATCGGCGCGTAGACCACCTCGGCGCCCAGCACATCGACGTACCACTCGATGGCGGCGCGCGCGTCGGCCACGCAGAGGTACGGCGTCAAGGGCACCCGACCACGGTAGGGCACGCCGAAATGCCGGATCGGCAGCGCGAGCGTCGGCCGACACGCACAATCTCCGTCGTGCCCCGACGTCTCCACCTCGCCGTCCTGTCCCTCGCCGTCACCGCGGCGCTCTTCTCCCCCACCGCGGCGAGCGCCGAGCGGTGGGTCGGCGCCGATGGCTCGGGCGATGTCGAGGGCTGGCACTTCGCGCCCGAGCCGGAGCCCTGCGGGGCCTACACGGACATCGACGCGACCGCGAACACGAACGACGACCTCACCCGCCTCGTCGTCCGCCACACGCGCAGGGACGTCCACCTCACCGCGCGCTTCCGGGACCTCGACCCAGCTCGGGAGCAGTCGGTCACGCTCCATCTCACGTCGGGGTCGTCGCGCGGATGGTTCTTCGCCATCAACCGGTACCGGGCACCCTCCGGGAAGTTCCGCTTCCTCAGCATCCTGGCCAAGGAGCCGAGCTACCCCGACCCCGAGGACATCGAGGACGAGTGCGGCGCCTTTGGCTTCTTCGTCTTCGGCATGAGCTGCCGGGAGCGCTTCGAGGTCGACCTGGAGGCGAACGCGATCCGCGCCACCGTGCCCCGGTCCTGCCTGAAGAACCCACGCTGGGTCCGCGTCGGAGTGACGGCCAACGGCCACATCGCACCGAAGGACCCGGCGGACGAGACGTCTGTGGGCTTCTCGGACGAGTGGGGCAGCGTCGACGAGGCCACCTCCCCCTGGCTGCCGGCGTACGGACCCAAGGTGAGGGCACCGCACGGCGCCCGGGTCGGCTCGGTGGGGCCAGCTCCGGCCCAGGCATCGCCGCACCGCCGCTACGTCGTCAGTCCGCGCCTGCCCTGAGGGCGCTCACCAGCCCGGCGGCCGCCGGTCGTGCCATGGCGCAGCCGCCTCGACCTGCGCCGAGAGCGACAGCAGCAGCTCCTCCTCGGCCGGCCGCGCGGCCAGCATCACGCCGACCGGCAGTCCGTCCGGGGTCCAGTGCAGCGGCAGCGAGACCGCCGGCACGCCGGTGACGTTCCAGGCGGAGGTCCACGGCGTGAACGCCTTCTGCGCCTCGAAGTCCGCGGCCGGGTCGGCGTCGTTGCGGATCGCCCCGACCGGCAGTGGCGGCACCGCGAGCGTCGGCGTCAGGACCGCGTCGTACGGCGCCAGCGCGGCGAGCGCGTCAGCGGCGTACCGTCGCATCGCGCCGATCGCGAGCCCGAACTCCGGCCCGCTCACCGCCTTGCCGCGCTCGGTCAGCCAACGCGTCAGCGGCCGGATCAGCGGCTCCTTCTCGGGCGGCACGACCGACAGCGCCGTGAGCACGGCCCAGCAGGTCTCGAAGACCGGCACCGCCTCGGGTGGCAGCGGCACCGCCACGTCGGAGACCTCGTGGCCGAGCGACTCAAGGAGCGCCGAGGCGGCCTCGTAGGCGACCACGCACTCCTCGTCGACCTCGACGTCGGCGATCACCGGCGCGACGAAACGGGCGATCTGCAGCGGGCCCGGATCCCTCTCGCACGCCGCCAGGAACGTGCCGCTCGGCTCCGGTGCCCACGCGGGGTCGCCGGCCCGGCGCCCGGCGAGCACGTCGAGCAGCGCCGCCGCGTCCCGCACGTTGCGGGCGAGCGAGCCGCCCGTGGCCAGGCCGACCGGGTCGCCGTACATCGGAAATCCGCTGATCCGCCCGCGGGTGGGCTTGAGCCCCACCAGCCCGCAGCACGACGCGGGGATCCGGATCGAGCCGCCGCCGTCGGAGCCGTGCGCCACCGGCACCAGGCCGGCGGCGACGGCGGCCGCCGCGCCGCCCGAGGAGC
>DASTDJ010000075.1:0-32002 GCA_035710425.1 Nocardioides sp. | reverse complement strand
GAGGTGCTCCGCGAGCGGCAGGGCCATCGGACCCTGGTCGGCCGCCTGGCCGACACGATCTCGGAGTACGACGGCCTGCCCCGTTGGGTGGGTCTCCCGATGTACCTGACCGTCCTCTCCCTGCTGACCGCGGGGTTCGGGGTCTGGTGGGACGTGCCGATCCACATGCAGAACGGGCGCGACGAGGGGCCGCTCGCCAACCCCGCGCACTACCCGATCTTCCTGGGCATCCTCGGCTTCGCCCACGCGGGCATCCTGAGCCTCGGCCTGGCCCGTGACCCGCTGCCGCGGCGTACGTTCCGGCTGACCCGCAGCTGGCGGGTGCCCTACGGCGCGCTGGTGATCGTCGCGGCCGGTCAGATCGCGCTGGTCGGGTTCCCTGCCGACGACGTGTGGCACCGGCTGTTCGGGCAGGACGTCACCGAGTGGGGGCCGACCCACGTGATGATGATCGGCGGCGCGGTGACCTGCGTGCTCGGTCTGCCGCTGCTGCTCGCCGAGGCACACCAGGTCGGCGCCCGCGGCACTCGCACGACGTTCGGCCGGCTGCGCGGCTTCGTGCTGCTGGCGTTGTGCGTGATCCCGATGGCGTTCCTGATGGAGTTCGACCTCGGGGTGCCGCAGTACCCCGCGGCCACCCAGTTCATCATCGCCGGGTTCCTGATGGGCTGGATCTTCTGTGCCGCGCGGATGTGGTTCGGCCCGGGCGGCGCACTCGGTGCCGCCCTGCTCTACCTCGTGGTGCACGGCTTCCTGTACGCGACCATCGCGGTGCTGCCCGACGTGCTCGAGGGTCGGTTCCTGCTGTTCCTGCCCGCCGCCATGCTGGTCGAGGTGGTCGCCCTGCTCGCCTCGCCACAGCGACGCCCGGTGGCGTTCGGCGTGGGCGCGGGGGTGGCCATCGGCACGCTCGGGCTGTTCCTCGAGTGGGCCTGGAGCCACTGGTTCATGCCGCTGCCGCAGCCGTTCGCGGCCGAGGCGCTGCCGTTCCTCCTGGCGACCGGTACCGCCGCAGCCGTCGGCGGCGGGCTGCTGGCCTCCTGGCACGTGGCCCGGCTCCGAGACGTGGCCGACGACCCCGACCTCGGGATGGCGCCGACGCAGACCGGAGAGCCGCGCCCTGCAGGGTGGGGCCGATGGAACGGCCTCGTGGGCGTGGGCATCCTGGCCGCGCTGATGGCCGGCTTCGCCCCGCCGTCGGCCGGGTCGGACGAGGTGGCCGGCACCGTGTCGCTCTCGGAGCCCTGCGACGGCACCGAGCGCTGCCTGGCCACCGTCACCGTCCGCTTCGCCCCCGCCGACGCCGTGGAGGACGCCGTGTGGTTCTACGCACTGGCGTGGCAGGGGCGCGGCAACGGCGGAGACGACCCCACAATGCCCACCGACCCCGAGACCGGCGCGCCCGGCATCATGCGGGTCGCCATGGAGCCCACCGGCGAGCCGGGGGAGTACCGCTCCGCCGATCCGCTCCCGCTCTACGGCAACTGGAAGACCCTGCTGCGGGTGCACCACGCGCCCACCACCCTGGTGGCGCTGCCGTTGCACGCGCCGGAGGACCCGGTCATCGAGGGTTCCCGCGGCGACCAGATCCTGGTGCAGGACGGGGAGACGGTCGCGCTGGCGAGCGAGAAGCAGTTCCTCCAGCGCGAGGTGAAGGAGGACACCCCGACGTGGCTGAGCACCACGGCGTACGCCCTCGTGATCGCCTCGTGGCTGACGTTGGTGCTCTTCTTCGGCTGGTGCTACGCCGCCGCGGCCCGTCGGGGTAGCGACGCCGAGCGCCCGCAGCGGGCCGAGGCGCCGGTGGGGTGACCCGACGCGCGCTGTCTCGTTGAGACCGGCATGCGCATCCCACATGGCGTCCTGATCGGCGCCCTGGTCCTCACGCCCGTCCTTGTCACCACGCCCGCCGAGGCGGCAGCGAGCAGCTGTGCCGGGCAGACCGCCACGATCCGGGGCACGAGCGGCGACGACACCTTGACCGGTACGCCTCTGCCCGAGGTGGTCTCGCTCGGCGGGGGTGACGACAAGTACACCGACATCGGTGGCAACGACGTGATCTGCGGCGACGGTGGCAACGACCACCTCGACGGCGGTGGCGGCAACGACTTCATCGACGGTGGGGCCGGTGACGACGAGATCTCCGGCGGCGCCGACAACGACCGGATCCAGGGCGGTGCGGGCAAGGACGCGATCACGCCGGGCGCCGGCAACGACGTCGTGCGTGGCGACAAGGGCGACGACTACGTCGCCGAGGGTGCCGGCGACGACAAGATCAGCGGCGGTCCGGGAACGGACTACCTCACCTACGTGTTCTGGGACGGCTCGATCAAGGTCCGCGACGGGCGCCTGATCGACGGTGCCGGTCACGACGTGGCCGCCACCATCGAGACCCTCGAGGGCAGCAGCCGCGGCGACGTGATGCGCGGGAGCACCGGCTTCGACGACCTGCGCGGTGGCGGCGGACGGGACCAGGTCTACGGCATGGGCGGCAACGACATCCTGTTCGTCAACGGAGGCACGGCGCGCGGCGGCGCCGGCGCCGACTACATCCAGGCGAGCGGCCGCTCGGTCGCGCTGGGCGGGCCGGAGAGCGACGAGATCGCGCTCGGTGCCGGTCCGGTGCGAGCCTCCGGCGGTCCGGACCCCGACAGCTTCCGGCTGATCTCGGTGAAGTCGACCGCCACCGTGAACGGTGACGGTGACGCCAACCAGCTGAACCTCTCCACGCACAAGCGCGGGGTGCGGGTCGACGTCGGTGCCGGGCGGACCACCTGGAAGGGCGGCTCCCTGCGGTTCCGCAACATCGACAACGTGCTGGGCACCGTGCGCAACGACGTCCTGATCGGTTCGGCGGGCAACGACTACATGGACGGGTTCCGCGGCGGCGACACGCTGCGCGGGCTCGGCGGCAACGACTTCCTGATCGGGAAGGGCGGCTTCGACAAGGCCGACGGCGGGCCTGGCTGGGACATCTGCCTCACCGAGAACACCAAGGCCTGCCCCTAGCGCCGCACCACCCGCACGCCGACCTCGAACCGGAGCCGCTGGTCGCGCGGCCGCCCCTCGCACGCGAAGCTCGGACCGCCTCGGCCGCAGCGGTAGCGGGTGGAGGCGTTGGCCAGAGTGATGGTCACCCGGCGGACCTGGCGGTGGGCGAAACGTACCCGCTCACGGCCGACTCCGTCGGGGTCGAGCCGGATCGGCCGGCTGGTCACCGACCCGTCGCGCCGCCACACCTGGAGGTGCGCCGCAGGACCGGTCTTCCCCGGCGGGGTGTGCACGGTGATCCGCAGCCGCCAGCGGCGGTCGCGCAGGCTGGCGGCCGGCCGGACGTCGATGGAGCGCGCGGCGAGGTGGTTGATCCGCAGGCTGGTGCGCGCCCTCCGGTCACCGGTGCCGAGGCGGCCGGGCCTCGACGTGCTCGCCGGCCAGGCGCCCCCCTCCTCGAAGAAGTGGACGGGAGCCGTCCCGGCCGAGGCGTACGCCGCGAACGCCGGGGCGAGACCGCCGTGGCCGGCCAGGACCCTGCGCAGCGCGGCCACCGAGAAGCGGTCGGGCGCGCCGTCGTAGGCGCCGGCCTGGCGCCACACGGCGCGGACGACCTCGTTGCCGAAGCGGGCGCCGACGTACTCCCAGAACGTCCAGTTGCCGTACTGGTCGAACCCGCTGGGGTCGAACAGGTCGAGTGAGCGGCCGGGGCGGGCTATCTGGCCGTAGGGCAGGTAGCGCCGGTTGTCGTCGGCGCCGTCGGCGACCCGCTCCTCCATCCAGGTGGCCGTCGACTCGAGCAGCCAGGGGTCCTCGGTGAAGTCGTAGCCGAACTGGACGGCGTGGAAGAACTCGTGGGCAGCCGTGACCCGCAGGCTGAGCATCGGGTTCTCGCCGTACTGCTTGCGGGCGAAGTCGTCGTCGAGCACGCAGTAGCCCGAGGCCACCTTGCGCAGCCCGGGCACGCGGTACTCCGGGGCGCAGTAGCCGTAGAGCCCCTGCGACCCGAGCTCCTTCAGGTAGACGTCGAAGCGACCGTCGCCCCCGTGCCGCCCGTCGCGCGGCGGCGACCGGAAGCCCATCCGGCGCACCTCCGTGCGCCAGACCCGGTTCATCACCCGGAGCGTCGCGCGCGGCCAGGCCTCGTTGCGCGGGGCGTCGCGGGTCTTGCGCACGTAGTGGACGCAGACCGGGCCGCGGCAGATGCGGGTGGACGGTGCGCGGTAGCCGTCGCCGTACGGGTCGCGTGCCTTGTCGGTCGGCCGAGCCAGCAGCCGGGTGGCCCGCCACTTCTCCGTGTCGTCCATCGTCGGCCGGGCGACGAACACGTCGCGCAGCACCACCGACGCGTCGAGACCGTACGACGCCGGGTCGGCCCGGCCGTCGAGCACCGCGTCCGCGCGGTCGAGCACCGAGTTCGGCCGCGGTGTGGGGTCGGCCGCCGCGGTGGGCACGGACGACAGCGCGGCGGTCGCGGCCAGGGCCACGACGAGGCAACCCAGCAGGCGCCGGGGCATCGACATCAGCTCCAGTGTCGGGCGGAACGGGGAAGGGCCGAACAGGTGGGTCAGCTGGTGCCCGAGATCTTCTCGATCAGTGCGGTCGTCGAGATCGCGGGCGTGCGGGGCAAGTACACCACCTCGCAGACGTCGCGGAGCTCATCGAAACGCCCTTCCCAGTCATCTCCCATGACCAGCACGTCGGCGGCGTACTTGACGATGTACTCGCGCTTCAGCTCCAGGCTCTCCTCGAGGAAGACCTCGTCGACATCGCGCAGTGCGGCGACGATCGCCAGCCGTTCGGCCTGGCTGAACACCGGCTCGCGGCCCTTCTTGCGCAGGTTCAGCTCGTCGGCGGACACCCCGACGACCAGCCGGTCCCCCAGTGCCGCCGCTCGCTCGATCACCCTCAGGTGACCGACGTGGAACACGTCGAAGGTGCCGAAGGTGATCACCGTGGACATGGGCGGCAGTGTTGCACGGCCCGGGCGGTGGGTTGCGGGAGGATGGGTGGCGATGTCGATGCTCGCCGTGGACCCCACCGCCGACGCCGAGCGTCGGCGCGGGCTGCGCCGGATGCGCACCGTGGCGGTGTCGCTGCTGCTGTTCGCAGCTGCGGTCTACGTCGTGACGCTCGACCAGGACGGCTTCCTCGGCTTCGTGAACGCCGGCGCCGAGGCGTCCATGGTGGGCGCGATCGCGGACTGGTTCGCGGTGACCGCGCTGTTCAAGCACCCGCTCGGGTTGCCGATCCCGCACACGGCGCTGATCCCGAAGCGCAAGGACGACCTCGGTCGGGGGCTCGAGGAGTTCGTGGGGGAGAACTTCCTCCAGGAGGAGATCATCCGCGACCGGATCGCAGCCGCCACGATCTCCGCCCGGGTGGCCACCTGGCTGACCGACGAGGACAACGCGCGCCGCGTGGTCGACGAGGTCGCCGAGCTGGCCGTGATCGCCCTCGGCAAGGTGCGCGACGAGCACATCGCCTCGCTCGTCAACGACGCGCTGGTGCCGCGCTTCCGCGAGGAGCCGATCTCGCCGCTCCTGGGAGGCCTGCTCGACGAGGCGCTGCGCGACGACCTGCACCACGGCCTGGTCGACCTGACCCTGTCCGAGCTGCACGACTGGCTGCGCGAGAACCCCGAGACGGTGCAGGAGGTGCTCGGCGAGCGTGCGCCGTGGTGGGCGCCGGATGCGCTCAACGAACGGGTGACCGCCCGGATCCACCTGGAGATGGTGCGGTGGGTGGGCGACATCCGCGACGACCCCCACCACCGGGCCCGGCTGGCGCTGGACTCGATGCTCCGCCAGCTCGCCCGCGACCTGCTCGAGGACCCCGACGTCCAGGCGCGCGCCGAGCGCCTCAAGGACCGGCTGCTGGAGCACCCGGCGGTGATCTCCTCGGGGATCTCGCTGTGGAACGCGCTCCGGCGGGCGCTCACCGGGTCGCTCGCGGACCCGCGGGGCGCCGTACGACTGCGGCTGATGCAGGAGACCCGGGCGTTCGCCGACCGGCTGGCCGCCGACGAGGCGCTGCGGGTCCGCCTGGACGGCATGGCCGCCGACCTCGCGGTCTTCGCCGTCGACCGCTACGGCGCCGAGGTCACCGCGATCATCACGCACACGATCGAGCGCTGGGACGGCAAGCAGGCCGCGGAGCGGATCGAGCTCCACGTGGGCCGCGACCTGCAGTTCATCCGGATCAACGGCACGATCGTCGGCGGTCTCGTGGGGGTCCTCATCCACACGATCGCTGTGGTCATTCACTAGGATTTGGGTATGAGTGACCCGACGAACGTCCGTATCGAGGACGAGAGCATCAAGCTCGGGCAGTTCCTGAAGCTCGCCGACCTGGTCGAGTCCGGGTCGGAGGCCAAGCAGCTGTTGGCCGGCGGCGTGGTCCGGGTCAACGGCGACGTCGAGACCCGGCGCGGACGCCAGCTGGTGCGGGGCGACCTGGTGACCGTCGCCAGCGCCTCCGCCCGCGTGGTCGACCCGGAGACGCCCGACGACTTCCCGTGGTGACGGGCGCTACTTCACCTCGAGCAGGTCGACCACGAAGATCAGCGTCTCGCCGGGCTTGATCACGCCACCCGCGCCGCGGTCGCCGTACCCGAGGTGGGGCGGGATCACGAGCTGACGGCGGCCGCCGACCTTCATGCCCTGCACGCCCTGGTCCCAACCGGTGATCACCTGGCCGATGCCGAGCCGGAACTGCAGCGGCTCGCCGCGGTTGTACGACGCGTCGAACTCCTCGCCGGTCGAGTGGGCCACGCCGACGTAGTGCACCGAGACGGTGTTGCCCGAGGCGGCGACGGCGCCGTCACCCTCGGTGAGGTCGGTGACGACCAGGTCGGTGGGCGGCTCGAAGTCGGGGAGGTCGATCTCAGGCTTGTCCATGGCCCGCAGCCTACGGTCCCGGTCGGGTCGTCAGGTCTGGTGGATGTAGCCGTCGAGCTGGTCGCGCTCGAACTCGAGCTGGCCGATCTTGTGCTTGACCACGTCGCCGATGCTGATGATGCCGACCAGCGCGTCGCCCTGGACGACGGGGATGTGCCGGAACCGCCGCTCGGTCATCGTGTGCATGACCGTGTCGAGGTCGTCCTCGGGCGCACAGGTCTCGACGACGTCGGTCATGATCGCGGAGACCACGTTGTTGATCACGGTGCCGTCGCTGTGCAGGCGGCGGACGACGTCGCGCTCGCTGACGATCCCGTCGAGGGACTGCCCGTCGGAGCTCACGATGAGGGCGCCGATGTTGTGCTCGGCGAGCTTGGAGATCAGCTCCCGCACACTCGCGTCGGGAGCGATCGTGACGATGTCATGACTGGCCTTGGCCTTGATGATCTCTCCGATACGCATACTGCGATGGTATTCACGCAGTCGGCCCTCACACCAGGCTCAGTCCACCCGCTAGATCTCCGATCCGTCGCTCGGCGGAGTGCCCCGATGGGCGCGCAGGTCGGAGACCGACCCGCCGCTGGCCGGCCAGTCGGGATCGTGACTGTCGGACAGCGCCCCGAGGAACGACAGAGCGGCGTCGTGGAGGTGGCCGTTGGAGGCGAGCGCGTTGCCACCGAAGGGGCCGTCGGTGCCGTCGAGCGAGGTGAACCTGCCGCCCGCCTCCCGGACGATCACGTCCAGCGCGGCCATGTCGTAGACCTCGAGCTGCGGCTCGGCGACCAGGTCGACGGCGCCCTCGGCCAGCAGCATGTAGGACCAGAAGTCGCCGTACGCGCGGGTGCGCCAGCAACGTCGCATCAGCGAGAGGAAGTCCTCGATCCGGCCACGCTCCTCCCATCCGTGCAGCGATGCGTAGGACAGCGACGCGTCGTCGAGCTGGCGGATGTCGGAGACCTGGCAGGGCGTCGCCTTGAGCAGGGACCGGCCGGTCCACGCGCCGTTGCCGGATGACGCCCACCAGCGGCGCTGCAGCTGCGGGGCGGACACCACGCCGAGCACCACTTCCTCGTCGACGACGAGGGCGATCAGCGTGGCCCACACCGGGACCCCGCGGACGAAGTTCTTGGTGCCGTCGATCGGGTCGACCACCCACCGGCGCTGGCTGTGACCCGTCGAGCCCTGCTCCTCGCCGGTCACCGCGTCCCGCGACCGCACCCGGGAGAGCGTGCGTCGGATCCCCTCCTCGACGGCCTGGTCGGCGTCGGTGACCGGTGTGAGGTCGGGCTTGCTCATCACGTGCAGGTCGAGTGCCTTGAACCTCGCGGTGGTGAGCGAGTCGGCATCGTCGGCGAGCACGTGCGCGAGACGGAGATCGTCGGTGTAGTCGGTGGTCGACACGCCGCCACCATATTCATTGAACGCATCACCATGCGGGACCGTGTACCTCTTATGGAGATCAACGGGCTCCCTCTGCATGCCTTGATCACACACGCGGCCGTCGTCTTCGGGCCGCTGTCCGCGCTCGCCGGGGTGCTGTACGCCGCCGTGCCGCGTTGGCGGGACCGGCTCCGGTGGCCGCTGGTGGTGATCGTCGCGATCGCCGTCGGCTCGATCTGGATCGCGTTCCTCTCCGGAGAGCAGGTCGAGGAGGCGAACGGCCCCTACACCGGCGAGTTCGGGGAGCTGGTGGAGACCCACGAGGAGCGCGCGCAGATCCTGCGCTGGGTGGCGTCCGGGTTCGCCGTGGTCGCGTTCGCCGCTGCCTGGTGGCACACCCGCGCCGGCGCGCTGCGGGCGGTCCTGCTCGGGCTGACCGGCGTCGGCGCGATCGCCACGGGGATCTACGTCGTGATGACCGGCGACGCCGGTGCCCACGTCGCCTGGTACGGCGTGAAGCCCTAGTAGTCGGAGACGCTCCGCGCGGCGAGCAGCCGCCGGAACGACGCGACCCGGTCGGGGTCGGCGGTGCCGGCCTCGACCGCATCGTCGAGGCCGCACTCGGGCTCGTCCTCGCCGTGCGTGCAGCCCCGCGGGCAGTCCTCGGTCATCTCGTCGAGGTCGGGGAACGCCTCGATCAGGTCTTCGGGCTCCACGTGGGCCAGGCCGAACGACCGGATGCCCGGCGTGTCGATGATCCAGCCGGCCCTGCCGGCGCCCGGGAGCCGCAGCATGATCGCCGAGGTCGACGTGTGCCGTCCCCGACCGGTGACCACGTTGACGTGGCCGATCTCGCGGTCGGCGTCGGGCACCAACGCGTTGACCAGCGTCGACTTGCCCACGCCGCTGTGGCCGACCAGCACACTCGCGCGGCCGGCCAGCCGCTCCCGCAGCTCCGACAGGTCACCGCCCTTGCGGGTCACCACCCACGGCACGCCGAGCGAGCGGTAGGTGGACAGCAGGGTCTCCGGGTCGGCGAGGTCCGACTTGGTCAGGCACAGCAGCGGCGACATCTTGGCGTCGTACGCCGCCACCAGGGCGCGGTCGATCAGCCGCGGCCGGGGCTCGGGGTCGGCCAGGGCGGTCACGACGACCAGCTGGTCGGCATTGGCGACGACGACACGCTCGACCGGGTCGTCGTCGTCCGCCGTCCTGCGGAGCACGGTCTCGCGCTCGCTGACCTCCACGATCCGGGCCAGCACCCCTTCGTCGCCCGACACGTCGCCGACCACCCGCACGCGATCGCCGACCACGACGCCCTTGCGGCCCAGCGGCCGCGCCTTCACCGCCAGCACCGTGGTCTCGTCGACGAGCAACGTGAACCGCCCCCGGTCGACGGTCATCACCACGCCGTCGACCGCGTCGTCGTAGGTGGGCCGCTCCTTGGTGCGGGGCCGGGTGTGCCGGCGGGGTCGTTCGTAGTGCTCGACGTCCTGGTCGGTGTAGCGCCCGGTCGGCCGGCTCACAGCAGGGCGGACCAGACGTCGGCGAAGTCGGGGAAGGTCTTGCCGGTGGTGGCGACGTTCTCGACCAGGACGCCCTCGACGGCCGCGCCGACCACCACCCCGGCGTGCGCCATCCGGTGGTCGGCGTAGGTGTGCCAGAGCCCGCCGGTGAGGCTCGCCGGCTCGAGGGACAGTCCGTCCGGCCGCTCGGTGACCGCCGCGCCCAGCCCGCCGAGCTCCTTGGCCAGCGCCGCGAGCCGGTCGGTCTCGTGCCCGCGGATGTGGCCGATGCCGCGCAGGTGCGAGGGTGTGGCGGCCAGGGCACAGAGCGCGGCCACCACGGGGGTCAGCTCGCCCACGTCGTGCAGGTCGAGGTCGACGCCCTGGAGCCGGTCGGGGCCGGTGACCCGCAGGCCGTCGTCGACGTGCTCGACCGCGCAGCCCATCGAGGTCAGGATCTCGCGCAGGGCGTCACCGGCCTGGGTGGTCTCGCGCGGCCAGTCGCGCACCGTGACCGAGCCCCCCGTGACGGCGGCGAGGGCCAGGAAGGGCGCGGCGTTGGAGAGGTCGGGCTCGATCAGCCGATCGAGGGCACGGATCGGGCCGGGTGCGACGGCCCACCGGTTGGCGTCGCCGTCGTCGACCGAGACCCCGTGCTCGCGCAGCATCGCGACGGTCATCTCGATGTGCGGCTGCGACGGCACCGGCTTGCCGTCGTGGCGGACGTCGACGCCGTGGACGAAGCGCGCTCCGGCGAGCAGCAGGGCGGAGACGAACTGCGACGACGCCGAGGCATCGATCACGACGGTGCCTCCCGGCACCGTCCCCGTCGCGTGTACGGCGAACGGGAGCGCTCCGCGGCCGCCGTCGTCGACCCTGACCCCCAGGGCCCGCAGCGCGTCGAGCACCGGCCCGACCGGGCGGGCGCGCATGTGGGCATCGCCGTCGAAGCCGACCGTTCCGACCGACAGCGCGGCCACCGGCGGGACGAACCGCATCACGGTGCCGGCAAGACCGCAGTCGATGGTGGTGTCCACCTCGGCCAGCCCCGGGGTCACCGCCCAGTCGTCGCCGCTGGTGTCGACCGTCGCGCCCAGCTGTTGAAGAGCGGTGGCCATCAGCAGGGTGTCGCGTGACCGCAGTGCCCGTCGTACGACAGAGGGGCCGTCGGCCAGGGCCGCCAGCACCAGCGCGCGGTTGGTCTGGGACTTGCTGCCGGGGAGCGAGACGGTCGCCTCGACCGGACGGGTCGCGCGCGGCGCGGGCCAGGGGTCGGCAGGGACGGTCACGCCTGGAGTTTAGGTGAGTTGGGCCTTCGCGAGCCTGGCCTCCCGGCGAGCGGTGGCGGCCAGGTGGCGGGTCTCGTGGCGAGCGTCCTTGGCGGCGCGGCGGGCCCGCCAGGCCAGGCCCGGCTTGCCGACGGTGTCACCGGCGGCGATCACCAGGCCGCCGAACAGCGACACGTTCTTGAAGAAGTGCAGCTGCTGCTGGGTGCGCTGCTCCTTGTCGTCGATCTCCCAGAACCGGTGCCCGGCCGCGGTGGCCGGCACCAGCGTCGTGGCCAGCACCGCGGAGGACAGCCGCGGAGCTCGACCGGTCGCCAGGGCGAGGCCGCCGGCGATCTGGAGCGCTGCGTTGAGCCGGATCCAGTTGGTCGTGTCCGCGGGCAACGGCGCCGCGTTGGGCGCGGCCTTGTGCGCCAGCGGCGCCAGCTTCTCGGTCACCGGGGCGGCCTTCGCGGCGAGCTTCGGGGCGTTGCGCAGGGCGTTGACACCCCCGACCACGAAGATCGAGGCGAGCATCGGGCGGGCGAGGAGCCGACTGAGGGACATGCCCCATTGGTACCCGATCCGGGGGTGGAACTCACGGAGCGGGTTCTAGCTCCACCGTGTCCGTGTTGTTGTCGAGGTCGGGATCGATGACGTCTCCCGCCGGCGTGATGGTGAAGTGCACCTCGGAGTACCAGTGGAGGTCACTGCTGTCGATGGAGAAGTTCAGGTATCTCTTCTCGGGTGCGACCGCGCACACGCGCTCCGGACAGTCACCACCGATGACCAGCTGCGCGTTGTTGGTGGAAGTGATCTCGAGCACGCCTCCCTGCTCGGCAAGCCCCGTCACCTCGACTCGGACGAATCTGAAGGTCGGGTCGATCTCTCGCTCACGGGCGGACAGCTCGGCATCCACCTCGGGCACCGGTTCCACGGTCGGCGGTGGCGAGGACGGCGTGTGGGAAGGCACATCGATCGTCCCGTCGGGCTGATCCTCCTGCAACGACGACTGGTCACCCGGGTCGTCGGAGCCGTCGGGGGAGTCGCTCGGCTGCTCCGGCGCGCTGGTCGACGGAGTCGGGGACGTGACGGGATCGTCTTGCGGTGTCGGGCTCGGCACTTCCTTCGACGGGACCGGGCGGTCCGGGCGAAGCGTCGGCGCGCCGGGGGAGATCCCCTGCGTTGCCGGCGACGTGATCACAGGAGCCTCGGCGAGCGGTGCAGAGTCGTCGGGAGCAGGCCCGCGGAGACCCAGGACCAACCCGGTGATCAGCACGATCACCGCGGCTGCACCGGCCAGAGCGAAGCTCGAGGAGTGGTTGCCCACGATGTCGCCGACCCGACCGAGCACACCGACCATGCCTCCCTGCGCGGCGGCGCCGACGGCGGCGATGTAGCCCGCGGCGGCGCTGCCCAGCACGATCGGGCCGAGGATGCCGGAGAGGTTGGTGTTGACCTCCGACAGCTCCAGGTAGATGCCCATGCACCGGCGGCACTCGTCGACGTGCGCCCGGACCTTGATCGAGTCACGCTTGCTGGCGGCGTTGCGGATGTAGGCGCCGAGGTTGTCCTGGGTCCACGCGCAGGCGTCGTCCTCGGCGTCCTGGGCGTGCATGTTCAGGAACGCCTGGCGCAGCCCCTCGCGGGCGCGGTAGGCGAGAGCGGAGACCGAGTTGGCGGACATCCCCAGCAGCTTGGCGACCTCGGCGGGCTTCTGCCCCTCGACCTCGGTGTGCCACAGCACGAGCTGCCACCGCTCGGGCAGCGTCGCGAACGCGCGGGCGGCCGCCTTGTTCTCGAAGCCCTCTACCGCGGTGTCGCGAAAGGGCACCCCGTCGTCGAACGGCGCGAAGTCGTCGACCGGCCGGAGCTTGACCGCGCCGCGCACCGAGTCGATGTGCAGGCTGCGGACCGCGGTGAGCAGGTAGGCACGGAAGGCCAGGTCCGGGCCGCCGCCGCGCCTCACGATGGTGAGCACCTTCGCGAACGCCTCGGACACCAGGTCCTCGACGTCGGTGGCCGAGGTCAGCTGGCGCGCCAGCCGACGGGCCGACTCGACGTGACGCGTGAAGAGCTCGCCGTAGGCCATCGTGTCGCCGCCGCGCACAGCCGAGATGAGCTCGGCATCGCTCGGCTGCTGCTCGGTGGTCATCAGGAGGCTCACAGGTGTGGGACGTTGCTCCGCGTCGGATGTGACGCGGCGCGATTGAAAAGTATTCACAAATCGCGTCATAGGTGACCCGATTCCGCGTTTTAGGGTCGTACGACGCGCTGCAGCGGGCGTGTCGTGCACCGCACCACCGCACCACATCAGATCAGGAGGGGTCATGGGCCGCTTCGCGATGAAGAGTCGCGGCCCCGGATCCGACGCACTGGGAGAGCTGACCAACGAGCAGAGGGCGGCGCTGCCGCCCCGCTTCGAGGCGGTCGGTGAGGCCCAGGCGTCGGGTGCGGATGCCACAGAGGTGTGCCGTCACCTCGGCGGCGTGCTCGCCGGCGACGGGATGTCGCTCGACGAGGCTCTCGACGGGCTCATGATCACCTCGACCCTGGTGCGCGGTCGTGATCCTGACTACGACGAGCTGGTGGCCCTCTCCACCGCTTGGAGCGAAGCCACCCTCGGCTACCTGCACCGGCTCTCGTGCGACGACCCGCTGACCGGGCTCGCCACCCAGCCACACGTGCGCAGCCGGCTCTCCGATCTCTACCGCGCCCGCGAGCGCAGCCCCGAGCGTCCGTTGGACACCCACGCCCTGGTCGTGGTCGAGATCCGGCCGGGCGACGAGGGCCTCGAGCAGCGGATGACCCTGGCCCAGGTGGGCCGCACCGCGCGCACCGTCTTCGCCGGCAGCGAGACCATCGGCGGCATCGGACTGCGCCGGGTCGTCGTCATCGCCGAGCGCGACGAGCAGCTGCCGCAGCGGGTCACGCTGCTGCGCACCATGACCGAGCGCGAGCATGCCCGGGTGTGGATCGAGGGGCTGCCCGGCTCCGACGAGGCCGCGGGCGCCCTGCTCGACGAGCTCGCCCGGTCCTGACCGAGGGCGCTGCCATCTAAGGTGGCCGCATGTGCGGCCGCTACGCCTCCAGCCGGCGTCCCGAGGACCTCATCGAGGAGTTCGAGGTCGTCGACGACCGCGTGCAGAAGCCGCTGGAGCCCGACTACAACGTCGCGCCGACCAAGGAGGTCTACGCCGTCGTCGAGCGGCCGCCCTCCAAGGACAGCCCCGAGCCGCCCGCCCGGCAGCTCCGCGTGCTCCGCTGGGGGCTGATCCCGTCGTGGGCCAAGGACCCGTCGATCGGCAACCGGATGATCAACGCGCGGATGGAGACGGTGGCCGAGAAGCCCGCGTTCAAGCGGCCGTTCGCCGTACGCCGCTGCCTGCTGCCGGCCGACGGCTACTTCGAGTGGTACCCCACGTCCCAGCTGACCAAGGCGGGCAAGCCGCGCAAGCAGCCGTTCTTCATCCGACCCCAGGACGGCGGGGTGCTCGCGATGGCCGGTCTCTACGAGATCTGGCGCGACCCCACCCGCGACGAGGACGACCCCGAGCGGTTCCGCTGGACCTGCACCGTCCTCACCACCGAGGCGGAGGACGCCGTCGGTCACATCCACGACCGGATGCCGCTCGCCGTCGACCGCGAGCGCTGGGGCGCCTGGCTCGACCCCGAGACCCCCAAGGACTCGCTGCTCGACCTGCTGGTGCCGGCCCAGCAGGGCAACCTCGAGGCCTTCCCCGTCTCGACCGCGGTCGGCAACGTGCGCAACAACGGCCCCGAGCTGGTCGAGCCGTTGCCACTCGAGGAGGCCATGAAATGAACACCCCACGACGTTCTTCGCCTCCCCCGCTTCGCTCCTCCGTCGAACAACGCCGCGGGGACCCCGGATGAGCACCGAGCTCCTGGTCGACACACCTCACGGCGAGGGCCGGCTGGTCACGGCGCGGGCCCACAAGGCCGTGGCCACGCTGCTGCTCGGTCACGGCGCGGGCAACGGCATCGAGGCCCGCGACCTCGAGGCGCTCGCGCACTACCTGCCCCGCAACGGCGTGAGCGTGGTCCGGTTCGAGCAGCCCTGGCGTCGAGCGGGCCGCAAGATCGCCACGCCGCCCGCCACGCTGGACGAGGGGCTGCTGGCCGCCGCCGCGAGGCTGCGGGTGCGCACCCCGCTCATCGTCGGCGGACGGTCCGCCGGCGCCCGCTCGGCCGCACGCTGCGCGGCGCAGATCGGCGCGCGCGGCTGCCTCGCGCTGGCGTTCCCGCTGCATCCCCCGGGTCGCCCCGAAAAGTCGCGGCTCGACGAGCTCGACGCTGCGGGGGTGCCGTTGCTGGTCGTCCAGGGGGAGCAGGACACGATGGGCCGGCCGGAGGAGTTCCCGAGCCGCCTCGACCTGACCGTCGTCCCAGGTGCCGATCACGGGTTCCGGGTCCCGGCGCGCGGCGCGATCTCCCAGGAGGAGGCGATGGAGATCGTCGTCGAGTCGACCCTGGAGTGGATCGTCCGCGAGATCGTCGGGGAATGACCGGCGCCACTCACTGGTTCACCCCATGTGATCGCCGTGCTCGAACGCCCCACCGACGACGTACGCTGGGGGACGATGACTGACACCACCGACGTCGAGCCCGTCGACCTCGCGACCGAGACCGACGCCGAGCGCTCGGCCCGCTTCGAGCGGGACGCTCTGCCCCACCTCGACCAGCTCTACTCCGCCGCGATGCGGATGACCCGCAACCCGGCCGATGCCGAGGACCTGGTCCAGGAGACGTTCGCGAAGGCTTACTCGGCGTTCCACCAGTTCAAGCCGGGCACCAACCTCCGTGCGTGGCTCTACCGCATCCTCACCAACACCTTCATCAACTCCTACCGCAAGAAGCAGCGGGAGCCCCAGCAGTCGATGTCCGAGGACGTCGAGGACTGGCAGCTCGCGCGGGCCGAGTCCCACACCTCGACCGGGCTCCGGTCGGCGGAGATGGAGGCGCTGGAGCACCTCCCGGACTCACAGGTCAAGGACGCCCTCCAGCGGCTGCCCGAGGAGTTCCGGCTGGCCGTCTACCTGGCCGACGTGGAGGGCTTCGCCTACAAGGAGATCGCCGAGATCATGGACACCCCGATCGGCACCGTGATGTCCAGGCTGCACCGTGGACGGCGGCAGCTGCGCGACATGCTCTCGGACTACGTGCGCGCCAACGACCTGCTCCCCTCCGCCACCCTGGGAGGCGAATGATGGCCGAGCACTCGAAGCAGGAATGCGCCGACTTCCTCGAACGCATCGTCTACCTGCTCGACAACGAGCTCGACGAGGCCGAGTGTGCGCTCGTGCGGGTCCATCTCGACGAGTGTCACCCGTGCCTCGAGACCTACGACCTGCAGCGCACCGTCAAGCAGATCGTGGCTCGCTCCTGCACCGAGAAGGCCCCCGAGGGCCTCCGCGAGCGGGTGCGGGTGCAGATCCGCGAGATCCAGGTGCAGATCCGCGAGTCCTGACCACTGACAGACGAAGAGCCCCCAGCCGATGGCCGGGGGCTCTTTGATGTTCAGCGTCAGCTGTTGGGGCGCTTGCCGTGGTTCGCGCTCTTCTTGCGACGCGAACGGCGCTTGCGGCCGGTCTTGCCCATGGTGTCCTCCTGGATCGAGATGCGACGAGTCTCCCAGATCAGGCGACCCGTCCTGAAATCGCTGGCCCTCAGAGCCGGGAGAGGAAGCGCTCGCGGTCGACGACCACCCGGGTGATCTCGCCGGTGCCGACGAGCTTGCCCTCGCCGCCGCCGGGTCCGACGTGGCGGGCGGCGACCGTGAAACGGTGCAGCCGGCCGTCGACGTACGACGCCCACGCGGTGACCTTGACCTCCTGACCCACCGGGCTGGCGCCGACGTGCTCGAGGTCGACGCGGGTGCCCACGCTGGTCGAGGCGTCGTCGAGGGTCGGGTCGATGGCGGCGCAGGTGGTGGCCTCGCACCACGCGAGCAGGCGCGGCGTGCCGAGGACCGGCAGGCTGCCCGACCCCACCGCGAGGGCGGTGTCGTCGTCGGTGACGGTGAAGCTGAGCGTGGCCTCCATCAGAGCTCCTTCCGGAAGGCGATGAGGTGCACGTCGGGCACCGGGGACCAGTCGCGGTCCGGCACCCGCTGGAAGCCCTGGCGCTCGTAGATCCGGTGCGCCGCGGACATCTCGGCCAGGCTGGACAGCACGATGCCGCGGGCGTCGTCCTCGTGCGCGCGCCGGACCACCAGGTCCAGCAGCGCCGAGCCGACCCCGCGCCTCTGGGCTCCCGGCGCGACCGCGAGCATCCGGAACTCCGCCTCGTCGTCCGCCCCGATCTCGCGCCACGGCGACCCCACGGGGCACAGCGTCACCGCACCGAGCACCTCATCGGTCTCGTCGTCGGCGGCCACCCACAGCTCGGCCTCGCGGTCCCGGGAGCGGGCGTCGCGCAGGTGCTCGACGTAGAAGTCCTCGGCGCCGGTGAGGAAGTCCTCGTACGCCGCGACCGTCGCGTCCCCGATCGCCTCGTAGTCCTCCGGGCGGGCTCGACGCAGCTGCATCAGATCCCGAAGGTGTTGCGCGGGTAGGCCGCGTTGACGTCGGTGATCACGTTGACCAGGTAGGGCACTCCCGAGGCGAAGGCGCGATCGAGCGCTGCCCCGATCTGGCGCGGGTCGGTGACCGTCTCGCCGGCACCGCCGAGCGCCTTGACGACCTCGTCGTACGCCGTGCGCGGGGCCAGGTCGGCGACCACGTCGTAGCCGTAGAGCATCTGCATCGGGCCCTTCTCGAGCCCCCAGGCGGAGTTGTTGCCCATCACCATCACGACCGGGAGGTGGTGGCGGACCAGGGTGTCGACGTCCATCAGGGAGAACCCAGCGGCGCCGTCGCCGAGCAGCAGCACGCATTGTGCCGACGGTCGCGCGATCCGGGCGGCGATGGCCGAGCCGAGGCCCGCGCCCAGGCAGCCGTAGGGGCCGGGGTCGAGCCAGCCCCCCGGCCGCTTCGGCTCGACGAACTTGCCGGCGAAGCTGACGAAGTCGCCGCCGTCGCCGATGACCACCGCGTCGTCGGCCAGACGGGGCACCAGCTCGCCGTAGATCCGGGCGGGATGGATCGGGTCGGCCTCGGCGCCGAGCAGCTCGGCGTCGCGCTTGGTGGCGAGCGCCACCGTGTCCTGCAGGGACGCGACCCACGCGGCCCAGTCGGGCCTGCTGCCCCGCTCGAGCCCGGCCTGGAGGCCGTCGAAGACCGCGGTGAGGTCGCCGGCGACCGACGCGGCGAGCGACGCGTGAGCGGAGATCTGGCCGGGGGAGTCGGCGACGTGCACGACCTGCGCGGGGGAGGAGCCCTCCTCCTTGCCGCCGAACACGCCGTAGCCGAGCCGGAAGTCGAGCGGGGTGCCGACCACGATCACCAGGTCGGCCCCGCCGAGCGCCTGGCCACGCGCCTTGGTGGCCAGCAGCGGATGACCGCCCGGGATCACGCCGCGGCCCATGCCGTTGGTGATGACCGGCACGCCCACGGCGTCGACGAACCGCAGCGCGGCCTCGTCGGCGTGGTCGGCCCAGACGTCGGTGCCGAGGATCAGCACCGGCCGCTCGGCCTGCGCGAGCAGCGTCGCGATCCGATCGATCGAGTCGGAGTCGGGCTCGCGCGACGCCTTCTCCGCACCACCCGGCACCTCGCCCGATGCGGTGTTGAAGAACTCGTCCATGGGCACGTCGACGAAGACCGGCCCACGGTGCGCCGACCGCGCCGCGGTGAACGCCTCGTCCATGCCGGGGAGCACGTCAGCCGCCGTGTGCAGCGTCCTCGCGAGCTTCGAGATCGACTCCAGGATCGGCGGCTGGTCCAGCTCCTGGAGGCTGCCGCTGCCCCACCGGTTGGCCGGCGCCCGACCGCCCACGACCACCATCGGCGAACCCGCGAACTGGGCCTGGGCGATCGCGCTGGCGCCGTTGGTCACGCCCGGTCCTGCGGTGAGCACGGCTAGTCCTGGCACCCGGGTGAGCTTGCCGGTCGCCTCGGCCGCGAACGCCGCCGTCTGCTCGTGGCGTACGTCGAGCAGCCGCATCGGCGGGTCGGCCTTCACCGCGCCGTCGTACATGGGGAACACGTGCGCCCCGGACAGGGTGAACAGGGTCTCCACGCCGTGGGCGCGGGCCACGGCGACCGCGAGCTGCCCGGCGTGGCCTTCGATGGAAGTCATGCCCGCGAGGTTACTCAGTGGGCGGGCTGGGGTGCTCCGAGGTAGTGGGGGTGGGCAGCCTTCAGGGCGTCGACGACGTGCAGCAGCACGTCGCCGCGTACCTCCGGCGGGTTGGGGGCGAAGGCGAGCTGGAAGTAGAGCGCGCGCAGGAAGGCGTCGGCGTTGCCGCCGTGCAGGTAGGGGTCGATGTTGCGGCGGCGCGGCCGGCTGGTGGCGTGCTCGCCGAGCCGCTCCACCCAGGGCTCGAGGATGTCGAAGGGGACCCGGTCGCGACGCAGCACCTGCATCGCCGCCAGCGCCAGCCGGTCGGGCTCTCCAGACGCGAAGACCCGGTCGGCGGGCTGCATCACCCGCTCGGCTATCACGTCGAGGATCACCGTGAGCTCGCCGATCGCGGCGTGTGGTGAGCCGGCGAGCACGCCGAGTGCGTCGGCGCCGTGGGCGATCGCGTGCGCCCATCCCTTGCCGGGCACGTAGCCGCGGAGATCCCGCTCGGCCAGGAACCAGGTGGCGATCCGGTCGCCCCACTCGAGCACCTTGCCGCCCGGCACCAGGGGCTGGATGGAGTCGCGGGCGATGCACTCGCCGAGGATGAGTGCGGAGAAGCTGCGGCGGAAGACGCGGTCGCCGTCGACCTCTCCCAGCCCGACGCCGAGGCCTGCGGCCATGCCGTCGCCCAGCCCGGGGAGCAGGTCGTCGTAGACCCCGCGCTCGATCCAGGTGGCGAGCACGGGATAGGCGAGCCGGTCGCGGCGCTGGGGGTCAACGTCACCGAGCAGTCCGGTCAGCTCGGCGGTCAGGTCTGCCAGGGGCCGGTCTGTGGGTACTCGGAAGTCGTCGTCATGGACCCGGTTCCAATTGACGGACGGCATGAGAGGCATCCTGCCAAAGCTTGGCGTATCCGCAATTCCTGGGGCACCAAGGTGGGGGATCGCCAGAGTCCTAGGCTGCACGGGTGCCGTCCCTCGCCGAGCTCGTGCGGAGCCACACCGACCTGGACGCCCAGGACGTGGCGTGGCTGCACCTGCTCCAGGCCGACTGGCAGATCATCGCCGACCTCTCCTTCGCTGACCTGGTGTTATGGCTTCCCGACGGGGAGGGGAGCGGGTTCTGGGCGGGCGCACAGATGCGGCCCACCACCGGCCCGACGGCCTACGTCGACGACATCGTCGGCACGTTCGTCCCCGCCGGTCGCCGCCCGATGCTGGACACGGCGTACGCACAGGGCCGGCTGGTGCGCGAGGGCGACCCGGAGTGGCGCGACGACGTACCGGTCCGGGTGGAGTCGATCCCCGTACGCCGCGAGGGCCGGGTGATCGCGGTGATCGCCCGCAACACCAACCTCCTCGGCGTACGAACCCCGAGCCGGCTGGAGCTGTCCTACCTCCAGACCGCCGCCGACCTGACCCAGATGATCGCCGCGGGTCACTTCCCCGACCCGGGACCCCGCAGCGACCACGCCGACTCGCCGCGGGTAGGCGACGGCTTCCTGCGGATCGACGCCGAGGGGCGGGTCGTCTACGCGAGCCCCAACGCCCTGTCGGTCTACCGGCGGCTCGGCCTGAACGGCGACCTGGCCGGCCTCTCGCTCGCCGACCTGACCCGTGAGCTGGTCCCGCCGCGACGTCGCCCCGACGAGGAGACGCTCAGCGCTGTGCTCGGTGGCCGGGCGCACCGCGACACCGAGGTCGGCTCGGACGAGGTCGAGCTGATCGTCCGCTCGATCCCGCTGCGGCCGACCGGCGAGCACATCGGCAGCCTGGTGCTGGTCCGTGACGTGACGGACCTGAGGCGCCGTGACCGCGAGCTGGTCACCAAGGACGCGACGATCCGCGAGATCCACCACCGGGTGAAGAACAACCTGCAGACCGTTGCGGCGCTGCTCCGGCTGCAGGCGCGGCGGATCGACTCGGAGTCGGCCAAGGCCGCGCTCGAGGAGGCGGTACGCCGCGTCGGGTCGATCGCGATCGTCCACGAGACGTTGAGCCAGGCCGTCGAGGAGACCGTGCCCTTCGACGAGATCGTCGATCGCCTCGGGGCGATGGTGACCGAGGTGAGCGCGCACAGCGGCCAGGTGCGGGTCCGCCGCGAGGGCAGCTTCGGGGTGCTGCCCTCGGAGACGGCGTCGGCGCTCGCGATGGTGCTGACCGAGGTGCTGCAGAACGCGGTCGAGCACGGCTACGCGGGCGGCTCACCGGAGGAGCCCGGCGAGATCCTGGTGACGGTGCGCAGGCTGGTGGGCCGGCTGCACCTCACCATCGACGACGACGGTGTCGGGCTGCCGGAGGGCTTCAGCCTGGAAGGCTCGACCAACCTGGGGCTGTCGATCGTCCGGACGCTCGTGGAGTCCGAGCTCGGCGGTCAGCTGGAGCTGGGGCCGGGGCCTGCCAAGGGCACCCGCGCCGCGATCGATCTCCCCTTGGAGTAGGGCTCAGGCGGTGCGCACCCGGGCTCGGGCGTTGCGGCGCTTGAGTGCGCGCCGCTCGTCCTCGCTGAGGCCGCCCCACACCCCATGGTCCTGGCCAGCCTCCAGCGCCCACGCGAGGCACTGCTCGCGCACCTCGCAGCGTCGGCACACCTGCTTGGCCTCCTCTATCTGGAGGATGGCCGGGCCGGTGTTGCCGATCGGGAAGAACAGCTCCGGGTCCTCGTCGAGGCACTCGGAACGGTTGCGCCAATCCATGGCTGGTGGGTCTCGCTTTCTGCTGGCGTGCAGGAAGGGGTGCTCCTCCCTGCGGGCGCGCGCGTATGTGCAAATGTGAAGGGTTTCACGAGCGCACTCCCCAGGGTTTCAACTATCTGCCCAGCAATCAACCCCCTGCACTGGTCTTGTGGGTCACAAGGGAACCCGCCCCTAGGCTGCTCTCGTGCCGTTGCTTCCCGACGACAACCCGCCCCCGCTCACCGTGGCCGCGTCCCTTGTCGCCGTCCAGGGGTTCGTGCTCGTCGCCCTGGCCGTGCTCGAGCTCGTCAACGTGTCCTCGGAGCGGATGTCGCTGGGGGTCTCCACGGCGGTCTTCTTCCTGGTCTACGGCGGCCTGCTGCTGCTCTGCGCCTGGGCGCTCACCCAGCAACAGGGCTGGACCCGCGGCCCGGTGCTGATCACGCAGCTGATCCAGCTCGGCCTGGCCTGGAACCTCCGCGACCTGCCGCTCGTGGCCGTCGCGCTCGCGCTGACCGCCGCCGTCGTGCTCGCGGGCATGCTGCACCCCGCGACCTTGAAGACCCTGCAGGAGTAGCTACTCCGGCGACTCCAGCGACGTCCGCAGGTGCTGGAGGGTCCGGCTCAGCAGCCGCGACACGTGCATCTGGGAGACGCCGATCTCCTCGGCGATCTGCGACTGGGTCATGTTGCGGAAGAACCGGAGCAGCAGGATCTTCTTCTCCCGGGGGTCGAGCCGGTCGAGCAGCGGCTTGATCGACTCCCGGATCTCGACGTGCTCGAGCGCCTCGTCGTCGATGCCGATCGCGTCGAGCATGCTCGGCGAACCGTCCTCGTCGTCGGTGGCGTCGAGCGACAGCGTGGAGTAGGCGTTGCTGGACTCGATGCCCTCGACGATCTCCTCCACCGAGCAACCGATGCTCTCGGCCAGCTCGCGGGGCGTGGGGGAGCGGCCGAGCGACTGCGTGAGCTCGGCAGTGGCGGCGCCGATCTGCATCCGCAGCTCCTGCAGCCGGCGGGGCACCCGGATCGCCCAGCCCTTGTCTCGGAAGTAGCGCTTGATCTCGCCGATGATCGTGGGGGTCGCGTACGTCGAGAACTCCACGCCGCGGTCGGAGTCGAACCGGTCGATGGACTTGATCAGCCCGATGGTGCCGACCTGCACCAGGTCCTCGAACGGCTCCCCGCGGTTGCGGAAGCGCCGAGCACAGTGCTCTACCAGCGGGAGATGCAGGTGGACCAGGTCGTTGCGGGCCTGGTCGCGGTTGGACGCAGGTGCGTCGTCGTCGCGGAACCGCACGAACAGCTCGGCGCTGCGGCGCCTGGTCTGCTCGATCCCGGTGGGCGGATCGGGGTCCGGCACCGCTGTTTCGTCCCGAGAGGTTGAGTTCATCTCAGGCGTCGGCTTCCGGCATCGCCGGTCCTGTCGCGGTGGACGTCATGGTCATGGTCACCGAGAACCGGCCACCGGTCGCCTCCACCTTCGCCCTCGTCGACAGCGTCGTCAGCACCTGCCACGCGAAGCTGTCGTAGTCGGGCTCGCCGGGCGACTGCGCGCCGACGCTCACCGCCACGGTCATCTCTCCGGGTCTGAGGGCGAAGCTGCTGACCAGGTCCGACCCGTCGTCGGCCACCTCCAGCACCATCGCGGTGGCCTCGGCCACCGCCATCCGCAGGTCCTCGATGTCGTCGATGGTGAAGTCGAGCCGGGCGGCGAGCGCAGCCGTGGTCGTCCGCAGGACCGACGCGTAGGCACCGTCGGCCGGGAGTCGCAGCTCGACGTCGGCGCTTTCAGTCATGTGTTGCCCCTCCTGGTCGTGCCCCCGATGGACCGACCCTACTGAACTCCCTACCCATCCTCGCGCCGCCCAAAAGCGCCCGTGCAGCGAACGACAGCGGCCTCGCCCTGCTCGGGTGAGGCCGCTGCCGGTCTGGCTCTGGTTCTCGGTCGCCTACTTCACCTCGGGCGTCGGGGTGTTGGTGCCCAGGCCGAGAAGGTCACGGCTCGGGTCGTTGTCGAAGAGCCTGACGTGCCCACCCGCGGTGTTCTTCCGCACCCGGATCGCGCCCGGTCGCTTGTGCTTCGTGGTGTCGGCGGGAAGCGGGCGATACCGGTCGTTGCGGCTGACGTCGATGTTGCGCCCGACCGTGTTGTGGAACAACGAGATGCGGCCGTCGTTGCCCCGCACCATGATGTTGTTCTTCACGGTCATCCAGCAGATGGCCACGCTGTGCGACCGGGTCACCTTGATGTTGTTGCCCGCCACCGGGTCGAAGCGGCAGCCCGCATTGCCGATGACGACGTTCCGGGTCGCGCCGCGGATCATGATGTTCCGCCGCACCTCCGTGTCGAGGATCTTGACGGTTCGCGGGTGACGGGCCCGGAAGTTCCCGGTGACGGTGGAGTTCCTGAGGACGCACGTGGCGCCTTCCTCGACGCGCACGTGCGTGAAGGTTCGATGGGTGAAGACCCCGTCGCAGGTGAAGATCGGCGCCCGGGCTGCGGCGTCCTTGTCCATGTCTGCCTGCGCGGAGGTGCCGCCGAGTAGCGAGGCGGCCAAAGCGAGCGCAAGCGCGATCGCGGGGAGGGAGCGGTTCATTGATGTCTCTCCATGAGCGCGTGTGCCCGAGAACCCGCCCCATGCAGGCCACACTCGGCGGCCGAGGTACCCCCGACGGGGCCGACACATTCCTCACGGCGTCGGGTCAAATAGTCAGCGGCCCCACCCTTGTCGGGTGAGGCCGCTGGATGCGCGGGGAGGCGGTCAGCCCTTCTTGGTCTCCCAGAAGATCTCGGCGATCTCGTCGATCTTGGCGAGCAGCTCGTCGGCCTTGCCAGCGTCCATCTCGCCCTTGGTGCCGGTGGCACCGGCGAGCTTGGTGGCCTCGTTGACGAGGGTGTGGAGCTGCGGGTACTTCTCGAAGTGCGGGGGCTTGAAGTAGTCGGTCCACAGCACCCAGAGGTGGTGCTTGACGAGCTCGGAGCGCTGCTCCTTGATGAGCACGGCGCGGGTCCGGAAGTCGGGGTCGTCGTTGTCCGCGACCTTGGCGATGATGGCCTTGACCGACTCCGCCTCGATGCGGGCCTGTGCCGGGTCGTAGACGCCGCACGGCAGGTCGCAGTGGGCGGAGACCTCGACGGTGGGGGCAAGCAGTCGCGCGAACATGCGGGTCCTTTCGATGGGAGTTCCTACGTATCGGGACACTACTCCGGTGAGGTACCCGCGATCCGGCCCGCCCATCGGCTTCGCCGTCGTCCGTGGGGACTCGATGCGGCCCGGCCTGCGTGGCGGCGACCGGCTGCTCGTGAGCTATCGCCGTACGCCGTCCGAGGGCTCGCTCGTGGTGGCCCGGTTCGCCGACGGCACCCTCGCGGTGAAGCGTGCGGTCGAGCGGCGGGGGCAGGGCTGGTGGCTGCTGAGCGACAACCCTGAGGCCGGCGTCGACTCGCGGCACCGGGGGCCGGTGGCCGACGACCACGTGCTGGCCGTCGTGCTGGCCCGGGTCTGGCCGCGGCCGCGACGCCGCCTGTGACCGGCCTCATCGCAGGAAGGTCGGCTCGGCGCCCCCCGGTGTGGAAGGATTGATCCTCGTGGCTGCCGCACACCCCGACCCGTCCGCGTCCGCGCACCCGCGCGCAGGGGAGCCGGTCTTCGACCTGCACGTCGGCGGCAAGATGCAGACGGTCTCCACCGTCTCCCTGGCCGGTCGCGACGAGCTCTCCCTCGCCTACACGCCGGGCGTCGCTCAAGTGTGCGAGGCGATCGCCGAGGATCCGCACCTGACCCAGCACTACACGTGGGTGCCGAACACGGTCGCGATCGTGACCGACGGCACCGCGGTGCTCGGACTCGGCGACATCGGGCCGGCAGCGGCGATGCCGGTGATGGAGGGCAAGGCGGTGCTCTTCAAGGAGTTCGGCGGCGTCGACGGCATCCCCATCTGTCTGGACACCACGGACGTCGAGGAGATCATCGAGACCGTCGTCCGGCTCGCGCCGAGCTTCGGCGGGATCAACCTCGAGGACATCTCGGCGCCGCGCTGCTTCGAGATCGAGGACCGGCTCAAGGAGCGCCTCGACATCCCGGTCTTCCACGACGACCAGCACGGCACTGCGGTGGTCGCGCTCGCCGCGCTCACCAACGCGCTGCGGCTCACCGGCCGCAACCCGGAGTCGACCAGAGTGGTGATCTCCGGCGCCGGTGCCGCGGGCGTCGCCGTGGCCAGGATCCTGCTCGAGGCCGGCATCAAGGACCTCGCGGTCACCGACCGCAAGGGCGTGCTCAACTCCGCCCGCGGTGACCTGACGCCGGTGAAGCGAGCCCTCGCCGTCGACACCGCCGACCACTTCGGCCGCTCGGGCTCGCTGGCCGACGCGCTGAACAAGGCCGACGTCTACATCGGCGTCTCCGGCGGCACCGTCCCCGAGGAGGTCGTGGCCACGATGGCCGACGACGCAGTGATCTTCGGGCTGGCCAACCCCACGCCCGAGGTGCACCCCGACGTCGCCCACCGCCACGCCCGGGTGGTGGCCACCGGTCGTTCCGACTTCCCCAACCAGATCAACAACGTGCTCGCCTTCCCCGGCATCTTCCGGGGCGCGTTCGACGTGCACGCCACGGCGATCACCGAGCGGATGAAGGTCGCCGCCGCCGACGCCCTGGCCGCGCTGGTCGGTGACGAGCTGAGCGAGGACATGATCGTCCCCTCGCCGTTCGACCCCCGGGTCGGTCCGGCGGTGTCGAGCGCGGTCGCCGACGCCGCGCGCCGCGACGGTGTCGCCCGCCGCTGACTGATGTCACAACCGGCGCTGACCGTTCTCGACGGCGTGTGCTGGCACGGCACCGAGGTGGTCGGTGCCCGGTCGCAGCGCCTGCTGGCCGTCCTGACGACCGTCGCGCCACACGCCGTACCCGCGAGCCGGTTGGTCGAGCACGTCTGGTCCGACGACCTGCCCGAGCACCCCGAGAAGGCACTGCAGGTGCTGGTGTCCCGGACCCGTTCGCGCACCGCACCCGAGGTGGTCGAGCGCGCCGGCGGTGGCTACCGCCTGGGCCTCGAGGCGTCCGACGTCGACGCACTCGAGCTGACCCGGCTCGTCGGTGAAGCGAGGGCGGCAGCCGCCGCTGGCGACCAGGACCTGTCCCGGATCTGCGCCGAGGCGGCGCTGTCGATCCCCGTCGGCGCGAGCGCCGACGACGCAGTGAGCGGCGAGCTGGTCGTCGAAGCGGTGGAGGACCAGGCCGCTGCGCGGGAGCTGCTGGGCGCCGCGTCCCTTGCCCGGGGTGACCACGCCCGGGCGCTGGAGCTGCTGGAGCCACTGCTGGAGCGCCGGCCCGACGACGAGGACCTGCTGGCCCAGGTCCTCCGGTCCGAGGCGGTGGCGCGAGGCGTGCCGGCGGCGCTGGCCCGCTACGCGGCGTACGACGAGCGGACGCGTGACCGGCTGGGCGCCGAGCCGGGCGACCGGCTCCGGCGGCTGCACCTGGACCTGCTTGCCCGCGAAGCGCCGGTGCGCGAGGGGCTCACCTACGACGCCGTCCCCATGGTCGGCCGCGACCACGACATCGCGGCGATCCGCGAGCTGCTCGACCAGGCGAGAGTGGTGTCGATCGTCGGGCCCGGCGGACTGGGCAAGACCCGGATGGCCCATCTGGTCGGTCACCTCGCCGAGCAGCCGGTGGTCCGGCTCGTCGAGCTGGCCGGCGTGAGCGACCCCGGCGGGCTGCTGCCGGAGGTCGCTGCCGTGGTCGGTGTGCGTGACGCTGTCTCGAAGCCGCTCCAGAAGGGGGCCGCGCCCGACCTGCGCGGCCGGATCGCCCAGCAGCTCCTGGGGGCGCCGACGCTCCTGGTGCTCGACAACTGCGAGCACCTCGTCGAGGCGGTCGCCGACCTGGTGGCGTTCCTGGTCGGCACCGTGCCGGACCTGCGCGTGCTCACCACCTCACGAGCGCCGCTGGGCATCGGCGCCGAGCGGGTGTTCCTGCTTCCGCAGCTGGGCCCGGACGCCGCCGTCGAGGTGTTCAGGCAGCGGGCCCTGGCCGCGCGTCCCGGCGTACGACTCGACGACGATGAGGTACGACGCCTGGTCGAGCGGCTGGACGGCCTGCCCCTGGCCATCGAGCTCGCCGCCGCGAAGGTGCGGGTGATGTCGGTGGCCGAGGTGGCGCGCCGGCTGGCGGACCCGTTCGCGTTGCTGCGCGGCGGCGACCGCGCCGCTCCGGACCGGCACCAGACCCTCGAGGCGGTCATCGAGTGGAGCTGGCAGCTCTTGCCGGAGTCGCCGCGCCGGGCGTTGCGCGCCCTCTCGGTATTCCCCGACGGGTTCTCGCTCGCGGGTGCCGAGGCGGTGCTCGGTCGGGACGCGCTCACCGACATCGGCCACCTCGCCGAGCAGTCACTTCTCGTGGTGCGTGAGGACGAAGAGCTGCGCTACCGGTTCCTCGAGACCGTGCGCGAGTTCGCGGGACACCGCCTCGACGAGACCGGGGAGCGGCCGGACGTCGAGGAGCGGCTGTCGGCCTGGGCCGTGGCCTATGCGCGATCGAAGGCGGACGGGCTGGCCGGTCCGGAGCAGATCGCGACGGTGACCGCGCTCCGGGAGGAGGCCGGCAACCTCTCCGCAGTGCTCCGCCGGGCGATCGACCGGGGCGATGCTGTGGCCGTGGTGGCGCTGCTGGCCACGCTGGCGCCGTACTGGACCATCCGCGGCGACCATGCCTCGGTGTTCAACCTGGCCGCGACCGTGCAGGACCTGCTCGTGGACCACCAGCCGGCTCCCGACCGGGAGCAGGAGGTGCGCCAGGTCCTGGCCGACCTGGCCATGGGTACGATCATCCTCGGCGGCGAGGCGCTGCAGCCGACGTTCGACCGGTTGCGCGAGCTGGGGCCCGGACCTCCCGGCACTCGGGGGCACGGGATCGCCAAGGTGATGCTCGCGATGTTCGGCGAGGACGACGCCGCGGTCCTCGAGGAGCTCACGAACGACGACGACGCGGGCGTCGGGCTCACCGCCCTCGTGTGGCTGTGCCAGATCCAGGAGAACTCCGGTGAGCTGGATGCGGCTCGCGCCACGTCGGAGCGTGCCCTGGAGCGCGTCGACGACGACGTGGGGCCCTGGGTGCGGGCGATGACGGAGTCGCAGATGGCGGGCCTCGCCTTCCAGAACGGTGACATCGACCTCGCGCTCGCGTCGCTGCGCCGGGCGCTGCCGACCCTGGAAGCACTCGGTGCACTCGACGACTGCATCCAGCTGCGCAGCATGGAGGCCCTGGCCGAGCTGACCAAGGGAGACGTGGCCGCCGCCGAGCGCGCACTGGACGCGGTCGCGTCCGACGAGCGCGCCCGCCGCAGCCTGGCATGGATCTTCGGAGCCGCCGGCATGGCGGAGCTGGCGCTGGCCAAGGGCGACGTCGAACGCGGCCTGCAGCTCTTCCGCGAGAGTGTCGACACCGCCCGGTCCCGCAGCCTCCCGGGCCTGGAGCTCGACATCGAGATGACGCCGTGGGTGCTGTTCAGCGAGGCCTGCGCGCTGGTCGCCCACGTGCAGCACGATCGGGCCGAGGACGCCAACGATCTGGCCGACGACCTCCGGCGCCGCCTCCCCGAGCTGCTCGGTCTCGACAACCGACGCCTCGACGTCCCCGTCGTGGGCGGGGTGATGTTCGCGCTCGGTGTGTGGGGTCTCGTGAGCGGCAGGATCGAGCAGACGGGGGCCGTACAGCTGCTCGCGATGGCGGAGCGGTTCGGCTACTACCGCGGCAGCCCCTCCCTGTCGTGGGAGCGAGCCAGCGAGCTGGCCGAACGCAGTGCGCCCGGCGCACTCGCTCCGCTGGTGGAGGAGTACGCCGGGCGTCCGGTCGGCGACCTGGCCGACGAGGCGATGGCCGTCGCTCAGAGGGCCTTGCGGTAGCTCCGCACCGACAGCGGCGCGAAGATCGCGATCACCGCCAGGCAGGCGAGGACCGCCCAGCCGACCTCGCCGGTCACCTGGCCGTGGTTGGCGAGGTCACGCACCGCGGTCACCACGTGGGAGACCGGGTTGACGTCGACGAAGGCCTTCAGCCAGCCCGGCAGGGTGTCGGCCGGGACGAACGCGTTCGACATGAACGTCAGCGGGAACATGATCATCAGCGAGATCGCCTGCACCGACTGGGCGCTGCGGCCCTTGATACCGACCCAGGTGAAGATCCACGCCATCGACCATCCGCAGGCGATCGTCAGCACGGCCGCGCCGAGCACACCGAGGACACCCCCGCCCGGGCGGTAGCCCATGGCGATTCCGGTGGCGAAGGTCAGCACCGTGGCGACGGTGTAGCGGAGCAGGTCGGCGATCATCGGGCCGGCCAGCGGCGCGATCCGCGCGATCGGCAGTGAGCGGAAGCGGTCGAACACGCCCTTGTCCATGTCCTCACGCAGCTGGATGCCGGTGGCGATGCACGCGGTCAGCGTGGTCTGCGCCAGGATCCCGGGGATGATCAGCGGCAGGTAGCTGCTGACGTCCCCGGAGACTGCGCCGCCGAAGATGTAGGCGAACATCGCCGTGAACAGCAGCGGCTGGATCAGCACGTCGAAGAACTGCTCCGGGTTGCGGCGCATCTTCTTGGTGGCCCGCCACGCCATGGACAGGGTCTGGTTCACGGTCTCGACCGGGCTCACCCGGTCGGTGACGTCGTACTCCACGGGCAGGGCGGGGTCGACGCGGTTCGCTTCGGTGGTCATGGTGCTCATCGGGCGACCTCCATCTCGTCGTCAGTGATCTCGTGCTCCTGGGTGTCGTGACCCGTGAGGGCGAGGAAGACCTCGTCGAGGCTGGGCTTGGCCACCGAGACCGAGGCGATGCTCACCCGCCCCTGCCGCAGGGCGATCAGCGCCTCGGCGGCCTGGTCGGCGGTCTCGAGGGCCACGTTGAGCCCACCGGCCTCGGGGGTCGGCACCGGCTCCTGGCGGAGGACCCGCTCGAGGATCTCGGACGCGGGGCTGAGCTGGTCGGGGTCCGCCAGCCGCAGCTGCAGGGTCGAGGCGCCCACCGAGGTCTTGAGCTCGTCGGGGGTGCCCTCCGCGACCTTGTGGCCGCGGTCGATCACGGCCACCCGGTCGGCGAGCTGGTCGGCCTCGTCGAGGTACTGCGTGGTGAGCAGGACCGTGCTTCCGTCGGCCACCAGGGAGCGGATGGTGTCCCACATCTGGCCACGGGTCCGCGGGTCGAGGCCCGTGGTGGGCTCGTCGAGGAAGATCAGCGGGGGGCGCCGGATCAGGCTGGCCGCGAGGTCGAGGCGGCGTCGCATGCCGCCGGAGAAGGTGGCGATCTGCCGGTCGGCCGCCTCCTCCAGCCCGAACTGTCCGATCAGCGTCGACGCCCGTGCCTGCGCGTCGATCCGCGACAGGCCGAGCAGCCGGCCGAACAGCCAGAGGTTCTCGTCGACCGAGGCGTACTGCCCGGTGACGCCGATCAGCTGCCGCACCTGGTGCGGCTGCCGGATCACGTCGACGCCGAAGACCCACGCCTCGCCGCCGTCGATCCGCAGCAGCGTCGCCAGCATGCTCAGCATCGTGGTCTTGCCGGCTCCGTTGGGGCCGAGCACGCCGAAGATCTCTCCCCGCCGCACTTCCAGATCGATGCCGTCGACCGCGCGGTTCTCGCCGAACAGCTTGACGAGTCCGGAGGCGGTGACGGCCAGGTCGGTCTTTGTGGTCATGCCGGGAAGGTTGGCGCCGGCCGGTTTCAGCGCAGTTTCACGAGGGGAGCACTCGGTTTCACGGCGCCGGTTGAGGTGTGAGGAGCGCCAGCGACGAGCCTCGGGACCAACCCTCTCGTCTTCGTTGGTCGAGTAGCCCCGGCACGGTCAACTGGATCCGGGCGTGACGGTGGTTGAGGTGCGAGGAGCGCCAGCGACGAGCCTCGAACCCACCCTCTCGTCTTCGTCGGTCGAGTAGCCCCGGCCGAGCTTGCGAGGCCGGGGCGTATCGAGACCCCGCAAAGGTCAACGGGTGCCGGGGGTGACGGTGGTTGAGGTGTGAGGAGCGCCAGCGACGAGCCTCGAAACCACCGGGCGAGGGTCCCGCTCAACCATGCGGGTTCCGGGCCACTTTCCGTCCACA
>DASTDJ010000074.1:0-4987 GCA_035710425.1 Nocardioides sp. | reverse complement strand
GAAGGCGCCGTCCTGCTGGTCGACGCCGCACAGGGCATCGAGGCCCAGACGCTCGCGAACCTGTACCTCGCGATGGAGGCCGACCTGCACGTCATCCCGGTGCTCAACAAGATCGACCTGCCGGGTGCCCAGCCGGAGCGGTACGCCGCCGAGCTGGCCCACGTCATCGGCTGCGACGCCGACGACGTGCTGCGGGTGAGCGCGAAGACCGGCGTGGGGGTGCCCGACGTGCTCAACGAGATCGTCCGGCAGGTGCCCGCGCCGGTGGACATCATCTTGATGCGGTCGCGGTGGGTGAGCGAGCCGTCGACGACGCGGACGTACGTGACCACCCCGCGGTAGGTGTCGTAGACTGAGTCGAAGATCAGCGCCCTCGCGGGGGCGTCGGCGACACCGACGGGCGGCGGCGTCTGCTTCACGATCTCGTTGAGGACCGTCTCGACGCCCTCGCCGGTCTTGGCGCTCACGCGCAGCACGTCACCGGGGTCGCAGCCGATGATGTGGGCGAGCTCCTCGGCGTACTTCTCCGGGTTGGCGGACGGCAGGTCGATCTTGTTGAGCACCGGGATGACGTGCAGGTCGGCGCCGAGGGCGAGGTAGAGGTTGGCCAGGGTCTGTGCCTCGATGCCCTGCGCCGCGTCGACGAGCAGCACCGCGGCCTCGCACGCCTCCAGCGACCGGGACACCTCGTAGGTGAAGTCGACGTGACCCGGGGTGTCGATCATGTTCAGGACGTAGGTGCCGGGCTCGGCGCCCTCGGCGTTGTCCGCCGGCACCGTCCAGGGCATCCGCACGGCCTGGCTCTTGATGGTGATCCCGCGCTCGCGCTCGATGTCCATCCGGTCGAGGTACTGCGCGCGGGCGCTCCGCTCGTCGACCACACCGGTGAGCTGCAGCATCCGGTCGGCGAGCGTCGACTTCCCGTGGTCGATGTGGGCGATGATGCAGAAGTTCCGGATGACCGAGGAATCGGTCCGACCGGGAGGCGGGGCAGAGGCAGCGGGCATGGTGGACACATCCTCCCAGGCCCGGCCCCGCTTCCCAGAATCCGCTCTCGGTTTGCGCCCCGGCACTGCGGGTAGATGACCGGCACCCGATCCGCCGAGACAGCATTGAGCGAGAAGATGTCGGTCCTCCAGATGGTCCACCGAGGCGGCCGACGCAGGCTAGCGCCGGAGCCGGGTCGCGGTGAGGTGGCCGGTGGCCCCAAGATGTGCGCGTGACCCCGTCAGCGATCCCCGTCGGCAAGACCGCTCGTCGCCTGCAGTGGGCCCATCTCCCGCCCGAGGTGCGGGGACTGGTCGAGGACCGTTGCGGCTCGGCGGTGGTCGAGGCGGAGTCGCAGGACTCCGGTTTCACCCCCGGCTTCGCCTCGGTGCTCACCTGCGCCGACGGCTCGAAGCACTTCGTGAAGGCGGCCTCGGTCAGGGCGCAGAAGCTGTTCGCCCACTCCTATCGCGAGGAGGCGCGCAAGCTGGCCGCCCTCCCGGCCGAAGCCCCCGCGGCGCCGCTGCGGTGGGTGCACGACGACGAGGGGTGGGTGGTCCTCGGCCTCGAGTACGTCGACGGGCGGGCGCCGCACCGGCCGTGGCGCCGGCCGGAGCTCGACGTCGCCCTGGCGGCCCTCGTCCGGGCCGCCGACGTACTCACCCCTCCGCCGGCCGACCTGGAGCTCGACAGCATCGCCGACGAGTTCGCGCCGTTGCCGGGTTTCTGGCAGCAGGTGCGCGAGACCTATCCCGGTCTCGAGCACGCCGGCGAGGCGGCTGCGCTGGCGGCGCGCTTCGCCGAGGTGACCGGAGGCGACACGCTCGTGCACACCGACGTGCGCGACGACAACCTCCTCCTCACCCCCGACGGCGGGGCGGTGCTCTGCGACTGGAACTGGCCCGTCATCGGGGCGGCTTGGCTGGACACCGTGCTGTTGATGATCGGCCCGCGTGGCGACGGTCTGGACGTCGACGCGGTGCTTGCGGAGGCGGAGCTCACCCGGGACGTCCCGGCGGAGCACATCGACATCGTGATCGCCCTGGTCACGGCGTACTTCCTCAAGCAGGCGGCCGAGCCGGTCCCGCCGACGTCACCGCACATCCGCGAGGCGCAGCGCTGGCAGGGCGAGGTGTGCTGGGAGTGGCTGTGCGAGCGCCGCGGCTGGTCCCCCACGGATTTGGGCCGCTGAGCGGGCCGCTGCTAGATTTGTCCGTCGCGTGTCCGGCCGTCGTGGCCGACCGCACCACGACCTCATCAGCACCACCTCACCTACGACGAAGGCGCAGTAGTGGCGAACATCAAGAGCCAGATCAAGCGGAACAAGCAGAACGAGAAGCGACACGAGCGCAACAAGGCCGTCAAGTCCGGCCTGAAGACCGCCGTGCGCAAGTTCCGCGAGGCCGCCGAGGCCGGCGACAAGGAGAAGGCCGTCGAGCTCGGTCGCGCCGCGAACCGTCAGCTGGACAAGGCTGCGTCCAAGGGCGTCATCCACAAGAACCAGGCCGCCAACCGCAAGTCGGCGATCTCCAAGAAGGCTTCCTCGCTCTGACCCAGCTTCTGCACTGACCCGTCGCCGAGCAGCGACGGGTCAGTCGTTTTTGGGGCTGCGCAGCCCGGCGACCGTGAGCACCAGCCGCTCCAGCGTGTACGACGCGTCGCTGGCCGCGCCCTTGATGTCGGCGTCGGCCTGGGCCACCGCCCGGATCGCCCGGGACAACCCGGCGTCGGACCAGTCGCGGGCCTGGACCCGGATGGTGCGCAGCTTCCACGGCGGCACCCCCACCTCGCGGGCCAGGTCCGCGTCGCGCTGCCCCCGCGGTGCGCCGCGGAACCTCGCCAGCCCCCGCGCGCTGCCGGCGAACGCCGAGGTGACCAGCACCGGCGCCGTGCCGGCATCCAGGGCCCAGCGCAGCTCCTCGAGAGCCACCTCGCGCCGGCCGGAGAAGGCGGCGTCGGCGACGGCGAACGACTTGGCCTCGGCGCGGCCACCGAAGTAGCGCTTCACCACGTCGAGAGTGAGGGTCTCGCGCGGGAAGTCGTTGGCCAGCTGGTGGGCTGCCGCGGCCAGTGAACGCAGGTCCTGACCGACCGACTGGACCAGCGCGTTTGCGGCCTCGGGGTCGATCGTCGCTCCGTGGCGGCGGACCTCCGCGGTCACGAACGCCGGGATCTCGGACGGCTTCAGCTCGGTCGACTTCGACTCCGAGACCGCGGGCAGCCTGCGCAGCTTGGTCAGCACCCCGCTCCCCTTGGGTCCGCCGCCGTGCACGAGCACCAGCGCCACGTCGTCCGACGGCTCCGCGGCGTAGGCGAGCAGGCCGTCGACCGACTCCTCCGGGAGGTTCTCGAGGGCCCGGAGCACGACGCACCGGATCGAGGAGAACAGCGAGGGCGCGCCCAGCTCGCCGAGTCCGGCCGCGCCCAGTCCCGCCGCGTCGGTGTCGGAGACCTCGGCCTCGGCATCGTGGCCGAGAACAACCTCCCGGACGGCGGCGACGGTGCGCTCGTTGAGGAACTCCTCCTTGCCGGTCACCAGCGTGACCCGGCCCAGCACGTCGCCCGCCCGCATGCCCGAACCTTCCCACAGCGCGCCGACGGTCTCAGGTGGGCCCTCGGGTGCGGACGTCCGGCGCATCTCCGTCCGGGACCACCAGCACGTCGCCGGAGACGTCGGTGCGATAGACCTCCGCCCCGCTGGCGGTCAGCGCGTCGACGACCGGTGGCGCCGGATGGCCGTAGTCGTTGTCGGCCCCCACCGACACCAGCGCCACCTCGGCCCGCAGCGAGTCCAGCCACCCGAGGTCCTGGTAGCGGCTGCCATGGTGCGGCACCTTCAGCACGTCGACGTCCAACCGGGGCAGGCTCCGGGCCAGCGCGGCCTGTCCGGGCGGCTCCACGTCTCCGGTCAGCAGGATCCGGAGGCCGCCCACCTCGGCCAGGACGACCACGCTGGCGTCGTTGGCCGCCGAGCCGTCACCGTTCCCCTCCTCCACCGGACCCGAGCGCGGCCACAGCACCTGCAGCGTGACCGCGTCGTACGTGGCCGTGGCGGCGTACGACGCCGGGCCGGCCGCCAGGCCGTGGACCCGCGCCAGATCGGCGACCTCCTCAGCACCGCTGGGCGGGTCGAGGACCCGGGTGGTCAGCACCGTGCCGACCCGACGGCCGTCGATGACCCCGGACATACCGTCGACGTGGTCGGCGTGGAAGTGGGTCAGCACCAGCAGCGGCACCTCGTCGATGCCCAGCCGGCGCAGGCAGTCGTCGACGAGCCCGGGATCCGGCCCGGCATCGACGACGACCCCGGCGCCGGGGCCGGCGCGCAGCACCAACGCGTCACCCTGGCCGACGTCGCACATCGCGAGCACCCACCCTGCGGCCGGCCAGCCCGGGGTCGGCCAGCGCACCAGGACGAACCCGGCCAGCAGCGCCAGCACCGTCAGCGCCACGACCGGGCGGCGCAGCACCGCCGGCGCCGCGATCGCCACCAGCACGGTCAGCGCGGTCAGCGCCACGAGCGCGAGCGTGCCGGTGCCCCAGCCCAGCGCGGCCGCCGGCAGGTCCGCTCCCCGCTCGGCGACCGTCGCGATCCAGGCGACGCACCAGCCGGCTGCGCCGCCGAGCAGGCGGCCGAGGGGCGGCAGCACCAGGCCCACCATTCCGCCGGCCAGTCCGAGCACCGTTGCCGGGCCGACCACCGGGGCGACCGCGAGGTTGGCGGCGACCGCGACCAGGCTCACCTGCCCGGAGATCGCGGCGACCACCGGCGTGCACGCCAGCTGGGCCGCGGCGGGAACGGCGATCGCCTCCGCCAGCCAGCGCGGCAGCCAGCGCATCAGCGCGTCGCGCCACCCCGGCCCGAGGATCACGATGCCGGCGGTGGCGAGAACCGACAGCGCGAAGCCCGCCGAGACCGCGAGCCCGGGCTGCACCAGGAGCAGCAGCACCACCGCGACCCCCAGCCCCCGGAGCGCGCGGTGCCGACCGTTCGCGCCCA
>DASTDJ010000073.1:0-4423 GCA_035710425.1 Nocardioides sp. | reverse complement strand
GGCGCGCCTCGACTGCCGGCCGTACGCCGCGGACGACGCCGAGCTCTGGGTCGTCAGCGATCTCACGCCCGGCCTCGACGGCGGTCCGCAGCGGGTCGGCCCCGACCACGTGCTCGGCATCAGCGCCGCCTCCACCTCGCTCGCCCAGCTGACGATCCGCGAGCGGGTCGGCACCGCGCTCGACCTCGGTACCGGCTGCGGTGTGCAGGCGCTGCACCTGGCCGGGCACGCCGAACGGGTGGTGGCCACCGACGTCAACAGACGCGCGCTGGAGATCGCCAGGTTCAACGTTGCGCTCAACGAGCTCGATGCGATCGAGGTGCGCGAGGGCTCCTACTTCGAGCCCGTCGCCGGCGAGCAGTACGACCTGATCGCGACGAACCCGCCGTTCGTGATCTCCCCGGCCACGGGCGCGCGGCTCGTCTACCGCGACTCCGGGCTGCCGGGCGACCGCGTCGTCGAGCACATCGTCCGCGAGGCCCCGCGCCACCTCACCGAGGGTGGCTGGTGCCAGGTGCTCGCCAACTGGGCGATCGAGGCGGGCCGCCCGTGGGACGAGCGGCTGGCCACCTGGCTGGACCCGGAGTGCGACGCGCTGGTCGTCCAGCGCGAGGTCGTCGACCCGGCGGCGTACGTCGAGCTGTGGCTGAAGGACTCCGGACATCACGGCGCCGAGGACTACCTCGCCCGCTACGACACCTGGCTCGCGTGGTTCGAGGAGCAGGGCATCGAGGGGATCGGCTTCGGCTGGGTCAACCTCCGCCGGGTCTCGACGCGCGCGACCCACTCCCTCCTGGACTGGCCCTACGACGTCGAACAACCGATCGCGCCGGCGATCGCGGAGTGGGGCACGACCGCCGGCGTCGACGTCGGCCTCGACACGAGGCTCGAGGCCCGGGCCGACCTGCGGCAGGAGACCGTCGGCCCGGTCGGTGTCGAGCACCCGGAGTCGATCGTGCTCCGCCAGCAGCGCGGTTTCCGGCGGGCCAGGACGGCGGACACCGTGGTCGCCGGCCTGGTCGGCGCCAGCGACGGCGTGCTGACGGTCGGTCAGCTCATCGCCGCGCTCGCCGACCTGCTCGACCTGGATGCCGAGGAGTCGCGCACCACCTACCTACCAGTGGTCCGGGAGCTCGTCGATGAGGGCTTCCTGCTGCCCGCGAGCGACTAGCCGGCGTCGGCCATCAGCTCCTCGAGCTTGGTGACCGCGCGGTAGTCCTTCGGCACCCCGCGGAGCAGTCCCGCCGTCGAGCGCGAGTGCTCGGTGCGCAGCGGCAGGATCTCCTGGTAGGCGGGCGAGGCGTACCACTCCTCGGCGGCCGCGGCGTCCGGGAACTCGATGATCACGAAGTCGCCCTCGAACTCGCCCTCGGCGGGGACGATCGGGCCACCGTGCACGATGAACCGGCCGCCGTACGGCGCCAGGGTGGCGTCGATCTTCTCGATGTACTCGATGATCGCCGGCCCGAAGTCCAGGTCGCAGATGTAGGCGAGGGCGTACGCGGGAACGTTCATGGTGGGTCCTCTCTCGTCGTTCGGTGGCACCACCTCACCCCGGAGGTCGCCGACCGTCGATTACCCACGAGGTCATGGGCGCAGCTACCCGTGCTGGCTACGGTCGTGGCCATGAGCCAGAACGCCGGGGTGCTGCTGCGGGAGTGGCGGCAGCGCCGAAGCCTGTCCCAGCTCGAGCTCGCCTCGCGGGCCGGTGTGTCCACCCGGCACGTCAGCTTTGTCGAGACCGGGCGGTCGCGGCCCACCCCGGCGATGATCCTGCGGCTGTGCGACGAGCTCGCGGTGCCGCTGCGCGAGCAGAACCGGGTGCTGCACGCCGGAGGCTTCGCGCCGGCCCACCCCGAGCACCGACTCACGGAGCCACCGATGGCGGAGATCTCCGAGGCCATCGAGGCGATCCTCGCCTCCCACCTGCCCTACCCCGCACTGGTGATCGACACCGGCTGGGACCTGGTCTCGGCCAACGACGCGATCTACTCGATCCTCGGCAACGTGGCGCCCCGGCTGCTCGAGCCACCGGTCAACGTGATCCGCCTGAGCCTCGACCCGGAGGGTCTCGCGCCGATGATCCGCAACCTCGACGAGTGGCGTGAGCACCTGGTCGCCCGCCTCCGTCACGAGTACGACCTCAGCCGCGACGAGCGGATCGCCGACCTCCTCGCCGAGTACGCGACCGGCCGGTCCGACGCCGAGCGGTCGCCGGGACTGGTGGTGCCGCTGCGGATCATGGCCGGCGACGACGAGCTCCGGTTGTGGTCGACGACGACCGTCTTCGGCACCCCGCGCGAGGTGACCGTCTCGGAGCTGGCGATCGAGGCGTTCTACCCCGCCGACGCGGCGACCCGGCTCGCACTCCAGGCCCGGGCGACGGGCTAGCCTTCGGGCGTGGCCACTCCAGGTTGGTACCCAGACCCTTCCGGTCAGCCCCAGATGTTCCGCTACTGGGACGGCCAGTCCTGGAGCGACCAGACCACGTCCGACCCGTCCGCGCCGCCTCCGGGCCAGGCCGCTCCGCCGCCGCCGGCAGCGCCGACGCAGCTGCCTCCCCAGTACGGCGGCCAGCAGCAGTACCCCCAGCAGCAGTACGGCCAGCAGCAGTACGGCCAGGACCCGTACGCCCAGCAGCAGCCCGGGCAGCCGGGCCAGTACCCCGGCGGCTACGGCGGTGGCTACGGCCAGGGATACCCGGGCGCGCCCGGGGACTCGGGCGGCGGCACCGGCAAGCGGATCGGGCTGATCGCGCTCGCCGTGCTCCTGATCGCGGGACTGGCGGTCGGTGGCTTCTTCCTCGTGCGCACGCTGTCCGACGACGACGGCGACTCCTCGGCCGACGACGACACCTCGCAGACCGAGGAGACCGACGAGTCCGAGTCGCCCACGGAGGAGGAGAGCCCGACCGAGTCGCCCACGGAGGAGAGCCCGACCGAGACCACCCCGGCCGGCGACCCGTGCGTCGGCGGCGCGCCCGGCGAAGGCGGCTCGACCTCGGCCAACGGCCGGATCCGCGGCGGCGACCTGGAGCTGCCGCCCGTGCGCGGCTTCGACCCCGTCGAGATCCAGCTCGTGTCGACGTTCACGTTCGCCGACGAGGTCGCGGCGGTGGGCCGGCAGATCGAGGAAGGGTGGATCGCCCTCTACTCCGTCGGCGGGCTGCCCAAGGCCAACGGCTACACCGACCTGGCCGCCTCGGCCGACCAGGTGATCACCTGCATGTCCGAGTCGCCGAACTTCTACCGCAACTTCACCGAGCGCACCGACCTCGAGCGCGAGTCGATCCAGGTCGACGGTCATGACGCCTACTCCGTCACCACCGAGCTCCGCATCGACGACCCCGACGTCCAGGTCGACGGCGACGTGGCGAAGGTGATCGTCGTGGACACCGGTGACGAGGAATCCTTCGGTATCTACGTCAGCGTCGTCCCGATCGGTGACCAGCAGCTGATCGACCAGCAGGAAGCCGCCACCCAGCAGCTCAGGGTCACCGACTGAACCTGCGCCCGATCCGGTGCCCACCCGGGGCCCGCCAGGGCCGGGATCTGGACAACACGCGCTACCGTGTTCGGCCGTGAGCCCCGAGCAACGGGGTTCGCGAGCATATTTGCGGTAGGAGAAGTCAGCACGTGGCGCACAAGTTGGTGATCGTCGAGTCCCCGGCCAAGGCCCGCACCATCGGCGGGTACCTCGGCGACGGGTACGTCGTCGAGTCCTCGATCGGCCACATCCGCGACCTCCCGCAGAGTGCCGCCGACACCCCCGCGAAGATCAAGGACAAGCCGTGGGGGCGGCTCGCGGTCGACGTCGAGAACGAGTTCGAGCCCTACTACGTGGTGCCCCGCGACAAGAAGTCGCACATCTCCAAGCTCAAGGGTCTGCTCAAGGACGCCGACGAGCTCTACCTCGCCACCGACGAGGACCGCGAGGGCGAGGCGATCGCCTGGCACCTGCTCGACGAGCTGAAGCCGAAGAACATCCCGGTCAAGCGGATGGTCTTCCACGAGATCACCAAGGCCGCCATCCAGGCAGCCGCGGAGAACCCGCGCGAGCTCGACCTCGACCTGGTCGAGGCGCAGGAGGCGCGCCGGATCCTCGACCGGCTCTACGGCTACGAGGTCTCCCCGGTGCTGTGGAAGAAGGTCATGTCCGGCCTGTCCGCGGGCCGGGTCCAGTCGGTGGCGACCCGGCTGGTGGTGGACCGCGAGCGGGAGCGGATGCGGTTCCGCGTCGCGTCGTACTGGGACCTCGAGGGCACGTTCGACGCCGGCTCGAAGCACGAGCAGCGGATGTTCCCGGCCAAGCTGCACTCCGTCGACGGCGCCCGTGTGGCCCGCGGCAGCGACTTCACCGCGCAGGGCCAGCTGAAGGACGGCGCCCAGGTGGTGCACCTCGACCGGTCGCGGGCAGAGGCGCT
>DASTDJ010000072.1:0-6728 GCA_035710425.1 Nocardioides sp. | reverse complement strand
CGGCTTGCATGCTACCTCTCCGCACTTGACGCCTCGCGTGCCGAGGAACGGGGGAAGGGACCGACGCGGATGCGTCGGTCCCTTCGGTGTCGCTGGGTGCGCGGATGCTCAGATCTCGAACTGAGCCGCGCCGCGCTTGTCGGCGGCCATGTACTCGGCGTTCGACTGGTAGACCGTCTGGTGGCTCTCGTCGAGCAGGTCGCGCATCTCCTGGATGGCCCAGTCCCACTTGGCCTTCGCGGTGGTGTAGGCCTGCTGGGCGTTACCGTGCCAGTCGCTCTTCAGCGGGGCGAGCTCGGACTCGAGCCGGTTCATCCGGTCGTCGATGTCCTTGACCGTCTGGAACATGTCGGCCGCAGCCTGGTCGAGTGCCGCGTGGTTGACGCGGATTCCGTCGAGGTTCATGAGTGTGTCTCCTTGTCCTGGGGTCCGGGTCAGCCGAGGCGGCCGCTGAGCTTGGTGTAGGACGCGTTCTGCGCGTCGTCGGTGCTGACGTTGTCCTTCTCGGTCGTGGTGAGCGACGCGGAGAACTCGTCGAGAGCGTCGACGATCACCTTCTGCTTCTCGTTCCAGGCGGTGTGCAGGGTGAAGAACGCGGCAGCGCCCTGGCCGCCCCACTTGCCCTGGACGCCGGCGATCTGGCCGGTGAGCCGGTCGGCGATCTTGTTGAAGTCCGCTCGAGCGTCCGTCACCAACCCGGCTGCCCGGGAAAGTGTGCCTTCGCCTTGTCCGAACTCAGGTGCGTTCGACATGTGCCTACTCCTTGATTCCGGCGGCATGTCGCCGCGCAGGTGGATGGATTCCTTCGGGTGGTGCTGGTCGTTCTGGGACCGGCTCCGGATGTCCGAACCGGACAAGCAGGGTGTTACCCGGGGCCTTGGGCCCTAAACATCAGCTCGTCAATTCCCACAGGTGCCGGAAGAGTCCGACGGCGACGACCACCGCGCCCACCGCGAAGGCACCACAGACCGCCTCGGCGATCTCCGCTCGGCGCGACCACCACGCGGAGCGCCAGCCGCGACCGAGGGCCACGGCGACCATCACCACCAGGAACGCCAGGAAGATCGCGGCACCGGCGACGAAGCCCTCGGTGCGACCTCCGGCCGCGTCGAACACGACGACCATCAGCACCGCCCAGCACAGCAGTCCGGCGGTGCGGAGCAGTGCCCGAGCGGCCACGTGGCGATAGCTGCGTGCGGCGAGCAACAACGCGGCACCGGCGAAGCCGACCAGGCAGCGGGCGCCGATGCGGTCCATCGGCAAGGTGGCCTCGGCCAGCAGCAGTGGGGCCGAGATGGCCACCACGGCGAGCACCGCGGCCGAGGCGGCGGTGACCATCCGGGTGCCCCGCGCAGCGACCATGGCCACCGCGCGCCGGGGCACGAGCGTGCGTCCGCGCCGACCCTTCGGGCGTTCGCGTGCCGACCATGCGGTCACGGCCAGCCGCTCGAGGTCGATGAGGAACTGGTCCGGCACCTCGACCGCGAGCATCGGTACGAAGCGGGCGGCGAGCATCGCGACCAGCAGGAGCACGGCCCACACGACCTGCTGCTGTACGTCGACCAGCGCGGCGCCGGCGGTGACGAGGAAGACCGACGTACCGACCACCATCCAGACCCGCAACGCCTCCTCGGAGTACTCGTCGAGGGCGCGCCCGACTGCTGCGGTGACCGCGGCGGCGAGGCCGGCCACGCCGATGATCGTGGGCAGCTTGGCGGGTACGGGATCCCAGGCGATCGCAAACGCCGCGGCGCCGGCGAAGGCGGGGGCTGCGAGCACCCGGTGGGTGGCGAACCGGCCCACGGGCAGGCAACCGAGCACGGCCGCGCCGATCAGCAGACCGAACGTCACCGTGCGGAGGTCCGAGTCGTCCTGGTGCGCGGCGAACCAGCCGGCCATCAGGGCCGTGGTCACCGCGGTGCAGAACCAGAGCACGGACAGGGCACCCGGACCGGAGGACGACGAGGTCGGACCACCGTCGGCGCGCCGGCGGGCACGGGCCTGCGGCTGCGCCGACTCGGCGACCGCGATCAGCACACCGCCCGAAGGGATGCCGGCGTCGGCGAGCGTGACATCGGGGGGCAGCTGCTGGCCGAGGCGGGAGAACAGGGGCGGGCTGACATGGAGCCCGGCCTGGCGTGCGTACTCGAGGGCGACGTCGGCTGCCGACGCGGCCGTCGGCACGACGAGATCGAGGACCCCGGTGGGTCCGTGGACGCTGAGCGCGACGATGTCGGCAGTGCCGCTCGCACCCACCGTCGATCCGTTCACGTCGCCTCCCCGAGAGTAGGACCGCACACAGAGACTAGTCGGTCGCTGCCGTGGGTATGGCTGCCTATAGTCGGGGAACCGCGAAGGGCGGTTTCGGGAGCACTTCGGTCGACGGTGAGGTCTGAGGACACGTGAGCACCAGCCAGGTGAGCACCACGTTGCGTGGTGGGCGGGTCGACGAGCCGGAGATGCCCAGCGGTCAGCTGGTGCTGCAGCCGCCGCCGCAGATCCAGCCCAACGAGGGCGCGGCCGGTGTGGCGATGAACGCCATCCCGATGCTCGGCAGCCTGGGTTCGATCGTGCTGGTCGCCACGCTCGGTAGCACCGGCGGCGGCTCGGGCATCAGCACCAGCACCCGCTTCATCGCGGCGGGGATGTTCCTGTTCGCGACCCTGGGCTTCATCTTCGTGCAGATCGACCGGCAGCGTAAGCAGCGCCAGCAGCAGGTGAGCGGGTCACGCACCGAGTACCTCCGCTACCTCTCCACCGTGCGCAAGGTGGCGCGCGACGCCGCCGACCAGCAGCGCCGCGCCCTGACCTGGCACCACCCTTCGCCGACGGCGCTCCCCGCCCTGGCGGAGGACCGCACGCGCGTCTGGGAGCACAGCCCGACCGATCCCCACTTCCTGCACGTGCGCTACGGCCTCTGCGCGCAGCCGCTGGCGCTCGAGCTGGTGCCGCCGGAGAGCGCGCCGATCGACGACGTCGACCCCGCTGCCGCCTCGGCGCTGCACCGTCTCCTGGTCGTGCACCGGCTGCAGCCCGACCTGCCCGCCTCCATCGACCTGCGAGCGTTCGACCGGGTCGAGGTGTGCGGCGACGAGGAACGCTCGCGCTCGCTCGCACGGTCGATGATCTGCTCGGCGGCCGCCTTCCAGTCGCCGGAGAGCGTGATCATCGCCGTACTCGCCACCGACGAGACGTTGGCGCACTGGGACTGGGTCAAGTGGCTCCCCCACGTGCAGAGCCTCCAGCAGAGCGACGCGGTCGGGCCGATGCGGATGGTCACCACGTCGCTCGCAGACCTCGCCGCGCTGCTGCCGCCCGACCTCAGCGACCGGCCGCGGTTCGGCGCCGACGAGCGGCCCGCGACACCGCACATCATCCTGGTCACCGACGGCGCAGAGCTGCCCCCCGGCAACCACGTGATCCCGCCCGACGGCCTCCACGGCGTCACCCTGATCGACCTCCCCACCCGCTGGGGCGAGCTCGAGGACTCCAGCCGGCTGCGGCTGCAGCTCGAGGACGGACCTGCCGACGAGCAGGGCCGGGTGCCCCTGCTCGCGCTGCGGGTGCGGGAGCAGCCGATCCGGGCCAAGGGCGACCAGTGCGACCAGGCGACGGCCGAGGCGTTCGCCCGGCGGCTCACGCCACTGCACGTCGCGTCGGCCGGCCCGGTGGAGCAGGCGAGCGGCGAGATCACCGGCCCGACGGACTTCATGGACCTGCTGGGCCTCGGCGACGTACGCCGCTTCGAGCCGGGAGCCGCCTGGCGTCCTCGCCCAGCGCGCGACCGCCTCCGCGTGCCGATCGGTCTCGGCGAGGGCGGCGCCATGGTGCACCTCGACATCAAGGAGTCCGCCCAGCAGGGCATGGGCCCGCACGGCCTGGTCATCGGCGCCACCGGGTCGGGCAAGTCGGAGTTCCTGCGCACGCTCGTGCTCGGGCTGTCGATGACGCACTCCCCCGAGCAGCTCAACATGGTGCTGGTCGACTTCAAGGGCGGTGCGACGTTCGCCGGCATGTCCGAGATGCCGCACGTCTCGGCGGTCATCACCAACCTGGCCCAGGAGCTGACCCTCGTCGACCGCATGCAGGACGCGCTTTCGGGCGAGATGGTGCGCCGCCAGGAGCTGCTGCGCGAGGCCGGCAACTTCGCCTCGATCCGCGACTACGAGAAGGCTCGCGCCGCCGGCGAGGACCTCGCGCCGATGCCGTCGCTGTTCATCGTCGTCGACGAGTTCTCGGAGATGCTCTCGGCCAAGCCGGAGTTCATCGACCTCTTCGTGGCGATCGGTCGCCTGGGCCGGTCGCTCGGGCTGCACCTCCTGCTCGCCTCACAGCGACTGGAGGAGGGTCGGCTTCGTGGCCTGGAGTCGCACCTCTCCTACCGGATCGGTCTGCGCACGTTCAGCGCCCAGGAGTCCCGCGCCGTGCTCGGCGTCCCCGACGCCTACGAGCTGCCGGCGGTCCCCGGCCTCGGCTACCTCAAGCCCGACCCGACCTCGATGACCCGGTTCAAGGCGGCCTACGTGTCCGGCCCGCCGTCCGGCCGGGTCCGGGTCCGCCGCGACGAGGGCGGCCACCTGCAGGGCATCCTGCCGTTCACGATCTCCGAGGTGCAGGCGCTGACCGCCCCGGACCTCGGGCCCGAGCCCGACCCCGAGCCGGAGCCGGAGCCGGCGGAGTCACAGGAGACCCTGCTCGACATCGCCGTCGAGCGGATGGTCGGCGAGGGTCCAGCCGCCCACCAGGTGTGGCTGCCGCCGCTCGACGTACCGGACACGCTCGACCAGCTGATGGGCGACCTCACCGACGACCCGTCGCTCGGCCTGGTGTCTCCCGGCTGGCGGTCCGTCGCCGGCCTCGTGGTACCGCTCGGCACCGTCGACCGGCCGCGCGAGCAGCGCCGCGACACCCTGACCGTCAACCTGAGCGGGGCCGCCGGTCACGTGGCGGTCGTCGGCGGACCACGCAGCGGCAAGAGCACGATGCTGCGCACCGTCGTCACGAGCATGTCGCTGACGACGACTCCGCTGGAGTCGCAGTTCTTCGTGCTCGACTTCGGCGGCGGCACGTTCGCGCCGCTCAGCGACCTCCCGCACGTCGCCGGCGTCGGCACCCGCTCCGAGCCCGAGGTCGTACGACGCATCCTGGCCGAGGTGACCGGCATCGTCGACCGGCGCGAGGCCTACTTCCGGAGCAACGGCATCGACTCGATCGAGACCTACCGCAGCCGCCGGGCGCAGGGCCGGGCCGACGACGGCTACGGCGACGTCTTCCTGGTCATCGACGGCTGGAGCACCCTTCGCTCCGACTTCGACGACCTGGAGATGGAGGTCCAGCAGCTCGCCACCCGGGGTCTGACGTTCGGCCTCCACATCGTCACCGGCGCGGCGCGCTGGGCCGACTTCCGAGCCTCCATGCGCGACCTGCTCGGCACCCGTCTCGAGCTCCGGCTCGGCGACCCGATGGACTCCGAGATCGACCGCAAGGTCGCCGCGCTGGTGCCGTCCGGGCGTCCGGGCCGCGGTCTGGTGCAGGGCAAGCTGCACTTCCTCGCCGCCCTGCCACGGATCGACGGCGAGCCCGGTGCCGACACCCTCGGCGACGGAGTCGAGGACCTGATCAAGCGGGTCACGTCGGCCTGGACCGGGCCGGCCGGCCCGAAGCTGCGCCTGCTGCCCGACCGGATCGACCTCGACCGGATCCGCGAGATGGTCGGCATCTCCCCCGACGAAGCACCGGGCGAGACCGAGGAGCGCCGGCTCCTGGTCGGCATCAACGAGAAGGAGCTGGCCCCGGTCGGCATCAACCCCGACACCGAGCCGCACCTGCTGATCTTCGGCGACGGCCAGTCCGGCAAGAGCGCGGTGCTGCGCACCTACGTCCGCGAGGTGATGCGCACCCGCACGGCCAAGCAGGCCCAGATCGTGGTGGTCGACTACCGCCGGTCGCTGCTGGGCGAGGTGCCCGAGGAGTACCTCCTCAACTACCTCACCTCCGCCGCCCAGGCGCAGCCCGCGCTCAAGGACCTCGCCGGCTACCTCGAGAGCCGGATCCCCGGACCCGACGTGAGCCCCGACCAGCTGCGCAACCGCTCGTGGTGGACCGGCGCGGAGGTCTTCGTGGTCGTCGACGACTACGACCTGGTCGCGACCCAGCAGAGCTCCCCCGTCGCACTCCTCCAGCCGCTGCTCGCCCAGGCGCGCGACGTCGGCCTGCACGTCGTCGTCGCCCGTCGTTCCGGTGGCGCCTCGCGCGCGCTCTACGAGCCGGTCATCCAGTCGATGCGCGACCTCGCCATGCCCGGCCTGCTGCTCTCGGGCAGCCGCGACGAGGGTCCCCTCATCGGCAACGTCCGGCCCTCGATCTCCCAGCCCGGCCGCGGCCAGCTGATCACCCGCGACCGCGGGCGCGAGGTCGTGCAGATGGCGTGGACCGACCTGGCGCTGTGATGCTGGGCCTGGTTTCGCCTGTCCGGAGTGGCTCACGTGACGAACCCTTAACCCGGCGTCAATCTCCCGGAGAACTTCGCCGCGCACGCTGGGCGCATGGACGAGAACACCACGATCACCGCCCCCGAGCCGGACGACGACCTCGACCGGCTCCGGCGGCGGCGCGACAGCCTCCGACTCCGGCACGCGCACCGGCTGACCCGGCTGAGGGCCACCCGCGACGACCTCCGCGGCGTGCACCCGCTCGCCGACCTGGTCGACGAGTCGGTGCGCTGGACG
>DASTDJ010000071.1:0-6754 GCA_035710425.1 Nocardioides sp. | reverse complement strand
GCCGCGCTCCCCCAGGTGTTCGCCGAGATCCGTGAGGAGCATGACCTGTGACGGCCGCACTGGAGCTGGACTGCCGGGGTCAGGTGTGCCCGATGCCGGTCATCGAGCTGGCCCGGCGGATCCCCGACATCGAGGTCGGCGAGGTGATCGGGGTCGTCGCCGACGATCCCGCCGCGCGCCACGACGTACCCGCGTGGTGCCGGATGCGCGAGCAGGAGTACGTAGGCGAGGACACCGCCGACGACGGCGTACCGCGGTACCTGGTGCGCCGGGTGTCCTAGCTACTGGACGTGGGCGGCGACCTCGGCCGCTGCCTCCGCGCCGTAGGACTTCTCCACCCGCGCCACGAACTCGCCCGGGGTGAAGTCGTACTCCTGGGTGCCGACCGTCTCCACGACGTAGGCCGCGAGCACGCAGCCGACCTGCGCCGCCCGCTCGAGCCCCACCTCCCAGCTCAGCGCCGCCAGGAACCCGGCACGGAAGGCGTCGCCGACTCCGGTGGGCTCCACCGCGGTGACGTCCTTGGCGGCGGCCACCGTGAAGGCGGGCACGTCCTTGCCCTCGACGCGCACGCCGTCCTTGCCGAGCGTGGTCACCTGGATGTCGACGTGGGAGAGCACCTCCTCGGCCGACCAGCCGGTCTTCTGCTCGATCATGTGCGACTCGTACTCGTTGGAGAACAGGATCGCCGCGCCGTCGATCAGGTCGCGGATCAGCTCACCACCGCTGAACGCCAGCTGCTGGGAGCAATCGGCGATGAACGGGTAGCCGCGCTGGCGGCACTCCTCGGTGTGCCGCTTCATCGCGTCGGGGTCGTCCGCACCGATCAGCACGTAGGCCGGCGCGCCCACCCGCTCGACGATCGGCTCGAGCTCGATCAGCCGGGCCTCGCTCATCGCACCGGGGTAGAACGACGCGAACTGCGCCATCGTGGAGTCGGTGGTGCACACGAAGCGGGCGGTGTGCTTGCTGTCGGAGATGTGCACCGAGTCGCAGTCGACGTTGTGCCGCTCCAGCCAGGAGCGGTAGTCGGCGAAGTCCTCCCCTGCCGAGCCCACCAGCACCGGCCGCAGCCCGAGCCGGCCGAGGCCGAAGCACATGTTGGGGGCCACCCCGCCGCGCCGGATCTCGAGGTCCTCGACCAGGAAGGAGACCGACAGCTTGTCGAGCTGCTCGACGACGAGGGAGTCGGCGAACTTGCCGCCGAACGTCATCAGGTGGTCGGTGGCGATGGAGCCGGCGATCAGAAGGGAGCCGGTGGCTGCAGTAGGCACGGGAGGCAACACTACCCAGCGGTACGCCTGGGGATACGCGTAAGTAGGCAATACGGTCGCTTACATGACGCCAGAGCCTCGACGCCGCGCCTACGACGACCAGGCGAGCATGACGGAGATGTACTCCGACGCCGAGCAGGCGGGCCGCAACCTCGGCCTCGAGGGCCGGCTGGCGCGGGCGGCGGAGGCGGCGACCGCGCCGGCGCCCAGCATCCACTTCGAGGACTACCCGCGCGAGGTCCCCAAGCGCGACATCCGGATCAGCGAGGCCGCCCAGCGGCTGGCCAACGCCATGGAGCTGCACCTCGACTGACCGGGACGACGGACACAGAACAGCCCCCGCCGTACGCCGGCGGGGGCTGTTCCTAGGTCAGGCCGCGATCAGTGGAAGCTGTCGCCGCAGGCGCAGGATCCGGTCGCGTTGGGGTTGTCGATCGTGAAGCCCTGCTTCTCGATGGTGTCGACGAAGTCGATCTCGGCGCCGTTGAGGTAGGGCACACTCATCCGGTCGACCACGACGGACACGCCGTCGAAGTCGGTGACGACGTCGCCGTCGAGGCTGCGCTCGTCGAAGAAGAGCTGGTAGCGCAGGCCGCTACACCCGCCGGGCTGCACGGAGATGCGCAGCTGCAGGTCGTCACGACCCTCCTGCTCGAGGAGGCTCTTCACCTTCGATGCTGCCACCGAGCTCAGGTTGATCTGGTCGGTGCGGCGCTCTTGGGTGGTCTCCACCTGCTCGGTCATGTGGCTGTCTCCAGGTCGGTGCGGGGATGTCCTGCCAGGTTCAATGGTCGCATACCAACGGTTATTCCTCGGCCTCGACGCGATCAGCGGGACCAGGTGCGGGCCACGCGGGCGGCCAGCTCGCTCAGCACAGCCGACGGTTCAGCGAGCGAGCGCTCCTCCCCGGCCAGGTCGACCATCGAGTACGCCGACTCGATGCCGAGCGCCCGCATCTCCCGGGCGCCGACGAGGACCTGCCCGGCCAGCGCCACGCAGGGCCGCAGCGCCTCCTCGGCGGTCTTGGCCACGCCGTACGGCACCTTGCCGGAACGGCTGGAGAAGTCGAAGGCGCCCTCGCCGGTCAGCACCAGGTCGGCCGCGCGGGCTCGTTCGGCCAGCCGCACCGCGCCCGCGACCAGCTCGATGCCGGGCGACCGGGTGGCGCCGAGCAGCAGCAGCGCGAACCCGAGGCCGCCGGCCGCCCCCGCACCGGGCACGAGCGAGGTCCGCTGGTCGGTCGCTCGGGCGAACCCCTCCAGGAGCGCGTCGACCCTGGGCAGGTCCTCCTCGGCGATGCCTTTCTGGGCACCGAACGTCTTCGTCGCCCCGAACAGGCCGGTCAGCGGCGCGTCGACGTCGGTGGCGGCGACCAGGTTCACTCCCGCCACCCGCTCGCGCGCCGGCCCGAGGTCGACCCGGCTCACCGTGCCGAGCTCGTGCACCCCCACGTCCATGAGGCCGTCGGAGGTCGCGCCCAGGGCGGCCAGCAGACCGGCACCGCCGTCGTTGGTACCGCTGCCGCCGAGGCCCAGCACGACCGTGGTGGCCCCGGTGTCGACAGCGGCGGCGAGCAGCTCGCCGACGCCCAGCGTCGTGGCCCGCTCGGCGCCCTCGGCCTTTGTGAGCTGGATGCCACACGCCTGAGCGGTCTCGACGTACGCCGTGTCGCTTGCGCTCAGGATCGTCGCGGGTGTCGGCGTGCCGAACGGCCCCTCCACCGTGACTGCGAGCAGCTCGCCGCCCAGGGCAGCGTGCATCACGTCGACGAAGCCCGGCCCGCCGTCGGCCATCGGCGCGAGGTCGAGCTCGTCGTCGGGCGCGCGGCGTCGCCAGCCCTCGGCGATCGCGTCGGCGGCCTCGACAGCGGTCAGGGTGCCAGCGAACTTGTCGGGCGCCACCAGAACTCGCATGCGCCCAGTCTGACGGCACTCGTAGGTTGGGCTGGTGCCCGGCCTGACCATCCGCCCGATGACCCCGTACGACGTGCCCGCGGCCGAGCGGCTCAGCGACGAGGGCTTCTACGAGCTCGACGTGCGGACCCAGACCGCGTCGTCGCTGCCGCCCGAGCGTCGCGACAGCGGACGCTCCCAACGCTGGTCCGCGCGCACCCTGCACCTCCTGCGGACCGATCCCGGCGGCTGCTGGGTCGCCGAGGACGAGACCGGGCTGGTCGGGTTCGCGACCAGCTTCGTCCGCGACACCACCTGGTGCCTCGCGACGTACGTCGTCCGCCCCGGCCTGCAGGGCCGCGGCATCGGCCGCGCGCTGCTCGACGCCGCACTGCAGCACGGGCGGGCCTGCCTTCACGGCATGCTGTCGGCGTCCTCCGACCCGAAGGCGCTGCGCCGGTACCACCAGGCGGGGTTCGCCCTGCACCCGCACATGCGCCTCACCGGGCAGGCCGACCGGTCGGCGATCCCGGTGGTCGAGAAGGTCCGCGACGGGTCCGCGGGAGACATCGACCTCGCGAACTCGGTGGACCGGCAGGTCCGCGGGGCGGCCCACGGCCCGGACCACGACTACCTGCTGCAGCACCACCGCCTGCTGGTGTCCGACTCCACTACCGGCAGCGGCTACGCCTACCTCGGCACCAAGGAGATGGTCGTCGTCCTGCTCGCCGCCACCAATCGCCGCACGGCCACGCGGCTGCTGTGGGCGGCGCTGGCCGACGCGCCCGCCAGGGAGCGGCTCACGATCCCCCACGTCACGGCCGCCAACGGCTGGGCGATCGATGTGGGCATGGCGGCCCGGCTGGACCTGCACCAGGACGGCTACCTGGCGCTGCGGGGCATGAAGCCGCCCGCGCCGTACCTCCACAACGGTGCGCTGCTCTGACGTTCTGCCCCGCGGCATAGAATTTTGGACATGACGACGGTCGACCTGCCGCTCCTCCCGCTCGGTCGAGGGACCGACCTGGCCTCCGAACGCGGTGTGGAGTGTCCGGGCGACCTGCCCTCGGCCTCCGATCCGGACCTGGTGGCCCGGGCCGAGGCGGCCAAGGAAGCGCTCGGCGACCGGGTCTTCGTGCTCGGCCATCACTACCAGCGCGACGAGGTCATCCAGTTCGCCGACGTGACCGGCGACTCGTTCAAGCTCGCCCGAGACGCCGCGGCACGTCCGGACGCGGAGTTCATCGTGTTCTGCGGCGTGCACTTCATGGCCGAGTCCGCCGACATCCTGACCGGCCCCGACCAGAAAGTGATCCTGCCCGACCTGGCCGCCGGCTGCTCGATGGCGGACATGGCCCGGATCGGGCAGGTCGAGGCGGCCTGGGACGCGATGGCCGCCGCCGGCGTCCAGGAGTCCGTCGTCCCGGTCACCTACATGAACTCCAGCGCCGACATCAAGGCGTTCTGCGGGCGCAACGGCGGCGTCGTGTGCACCTCGTCCAACGCCGAGGTGGCCCTCGAGTGGGCGTTCCAGCAGAAGCCCGACGCCAAGGTCCTGTTCTTCCCCGACCAGCACCTCGGCCGCAACACCGCCGTGCTCAAGATGGGCTACTCGCTGGACGACTGCGTGGTCTGGAACCCGCTCCAGCCCAACGGCGGGTTGACCACCGAGCAGCTCCGCGACGCGAAGGTGATCCTGTGGCGCGGCCACTGCTCCGTGCACGGGCGGTTCTCCCCCCAAGTCGTCGACGAGCTGCGCGCGACCATCCCGGGCATCAACATCCTGGTGCACCCCGAGTGCCAGCACGAGGTGGTGCTCAAGGCCGACCTGGTCGGGTCGACGGAGTACATCATCAAGACCATCGAGGCGGCTCCGGCCGGCTCTGCCTGGGCGATCGGCACCGAGCTCAACCTGGTCAAGCGGCTCGCCACCCAGCACCCCGACAAGCGGATCGTGTTCCTCGACAAGAACGTCTGCTACTGCTCGACGATGAACCGGATCGACCTCCCCCACTTCGTCTGGGCGATGGAGTCGCTGGTCGAGGGCGTGGTGGTCAACCAGATCACCGTCGACCCCGACACCGAGCGCGACGCACTGGTGGCCCTGCAACGGATGCTGGACCTGCCCGGCAAGTCCCACCGCGACTGACTCGCAGATGCCGTCGTCCGGCCCGGGCTGGAACCTGATGCTGCGCGAGCAGCTCTCGTTCCACTGGGAGTCGCAGCTCCGGCCGCGACTCACCGGACTCACGGACGACGAGTACTTCTGGGAACCGAACCCCGGCTGCTGGAGCGTGCGCCCACGCGGCACCGGGTCCGCCCCGATCCAGGCGGGCGGCGGGGCGATGGTCATCGACTTCGCGTTCCCCGCGCCCGAGCCCCCGCCCGTGACGACCGTCGCGTGGCGGCTCGCGCACGTGATCGTCGGCGTGCTCGGCGCCCGGACGGCCAGCCACTTCGAGGGTCCGCCCGCCGACTACGACGACTTCCACTACGCAGCGACCGCCGACGAGGCGCTGGCCCAGCTGGATGATGCCTACGCACGCTGGCAGAGCGGAGTCGCGTCGCTCGGCGACGACGGCCTGCTGGGTGCCGTCGGCGAGGCCGAGGGTGCGTACGCCGAGTCGCCGTACGCCGAGCTGGTGCTCCACATCAACCGCGAGACGATCCATCATCTCGCCGAGGTGTGCCTGCTTCGCGACCTCTACCGCTGGTCCCGCGCAGATAGCGGACAGGAACTGGCCTGAATCGCTGTCACGGTGGTTCGGAGACCGAACACCCGACGAGAAGGAGAGCTGACATGTCCCGCGAGATCCAGGTGACCTTCGACTCCGGCGATCCCGCTGCGCTGGCCGCGTTCTGGGCCGAGGTCCTCGGCTACGAGGTGCAGGCGCCGCCCCCGGGCTTCGACTCCTGGGACGCCGCGCTGGAGGCCTGGGGGGTGCCGCCCGAGCGCCGCAACGACGCGTCCGCACTGGTCGACCCCGACGGCAAGGGACCGCGCATCTTCATCCAGCGGGTGCCGGAGGGCAAGACCGCGAAGAACCGCGTGCACCTCGACGTCCGGGCGGCTCCCGGGCTGGAGGGGGACGAGCGGATGGCCGCGCTGGAGGCGGAGTGCGAGCGACTCGTCGCCCTGGGCGCCACCCGCTTCCAGCGCTACGACCCCGCCCCGCCGCTCCAGCTCGGCACGATCGTGATGAACGACCCCGAGGGCAACGAGTTCTGCCTCGACTGAGTCCTCCTACCGTGGACGGATGTGAGCGGTCGCCCGCCGCCCTACGCTGAGGCGCCATGGAGCAGGGCCCCCAGACCGTCGGCCAGGCGTTGCGCTTCGCCACCGGGATCTACCGGTCCAAGGCCTTCAACCTGCGCGCCCGGATCGCTGGCGAGCCGATGCTCCGATTCGAGACCCGGGCCGGCCGTCGCGACCCGTACCCGGTGCACGAGCAGTTCCGTGCCCGCGGACGCCTGGTCCCGACGTTCGCCGGGTTCCTGGCCACCGCCGACCACGCGCTCTGCCGCGAGCTGACCCGCAGCAGGTCGTTCGGCGTCCACGACCCGGTCACCGGCATCACCCACGGACAG
>DASTDJ010000070.1:0-11609 GCA_035710425.1 Nocardioides sp. | reverse complement strand
GGAGACGGTGCTCGAGGACCCCTACGTCCTGATCGCCAACTCCAAGGTCAGCAACGTCAAGGACCTGCTGCCGCTGCTCGAGAAGGTCATGCAGTCGGGCAAGCCGCTGGTGATCATCGCCGAGGACGTCGACGGCGAGGCCCTGTCCACGCTGGTCGTCAACAAGATCCGCGGCACCTTCAAGTCCGTCGCCGTCAAGGCGCCCGGCTTCGGTGACCGCCGCAAGGCCATGCTGCAGGACATCGCGATCCTGACCGGTGGCCAGGTCATCTCCGAGGAGGTCGGCCTCAAGCTGGAGACCGCTGGTCTCGAGCTGCTCGGACAGGCCCGCAAGGTCGTCATCACCAAGGACGAGACCACGATCGTCGAGGGCGCCGGCGAGGCGTCCCAGATCGAGGGCCGGGTCAACCAGATCCGCGCGGAGATCGAGAAGTCCGACTCCGACTACGACCGCGAGAAGCTGCAGGAGCGGCTGGCCAAGCTGGCCGGCGGCGTTGCGGTGATCAAGGTCGGCGCGGCCACCGAGGTCGAGCTCAAGGAGCGCAAGCACCGCATCGAGGACGCCGTTCGCAACGCGAAGGCGGCCGTCGAGGAGGGCATCGTCGCCGGTGGCGGCGTGGCGCTGCTGCAGGCTGCCGACGCGGCGTTCGCCAAGCTCGACCTGACGGGTGACGAGGCCACCGGCGCGCAGATCGTGCGCCTGGCGACCGAGGCCCCGCTGAAGCAGATCGCGATCAACGCCGGCCTCGAGGGCGGCGTCATCGCGGAGAAGGTGCGCGGCCTCGAGTCCGGCAAGGGTCTCAACGCGGCCACCGGCGAGTACGTCGACATGATCGCCGAGGGCATCATCGACCCCGCCAAGGTGACCCGCTCCGCCCTGCAGAACGCCGCCTCCATCGCGGCGCTCTTCCTCACCACCGAGGCCGTCGTGGCCGACAAGCCCGAGAAGGCCCCGGCGATGCCGGGCGGTGGCGACATGGGCGGCATGGGCGGCATGGACTTCTGAGTCCAGCTCCCTCGCAGCACCCGTAGCACCGAACAGGGCCCCCGCCGCGAGGCGGGGGCCCTGTCGTGTGTGTGGGTCAGTTGCCGCCGAATCCGAAGGTCCCGAACCCGCACTCGAGCCCGTCCACCAGGTACGTCGCGGTGAGCCCGTAGCCCTCGCCGTCCACCTCGCTGGCGGTCGTCAGGCGCAGCACGGACTGGTCGAGCAGCACCGACTCCGCGGGGATGGTGAGCACGTAAGCGGCCCCCACCTCATCGAACAAGAAGACCCTGTCGGGGTCACCGCACGGCCCGACCGGCGGGAGCTGCTCGGGGATGTCGTTCGGCATCTCGACGTCGTACTGGTGCTGCAGCTTGCCCTCCGTCTCGGGACCGACGTCGAACTGTCCCGGCTCGAAGTCGACGTCGGCATCGATCCCGTGCTCGGCGAGCGCGGCCTCGAGGCCCGCCGCGTCCTCGAGCCGGTGGATGGTGACGACGACGTCGCCGTCGGACTGCTGGTCGACGGCGTACGCCGGGCTCACGGCAGGGCCGCCCGGGGAGACGACGACGAGCGCCGTCGCGGCGGCCGCTGCTGCGGCCAGACCAGCCGCCCAGCGGCGCCGGTGTGGCCGGCGCGGGGTCGGAGCGGGGGTCGCCTCGGGTTTGCGGGTCGCGACGTGCGCGCGGAGCTCCTCGAGGAGCTGGGCCTCGAAGCCGTCGAGAGTGGATGGGCTGTTCACGGGGTGACCTCCGTTGTCAGTGCGCCGACCAGACCAGGGGTGGCCCGACTGCGACGCAGGATGGCGGTGAGCCGAGCCCGGCTGCGGTGCAGCCGGACCCGCGCGGTGGCCGGCTTCACCCCCAGGCTCCGGGCGGCGTCGGCGACGGAGAGCCCGTCCAGCGCCACCAGCTCCAGCAAGGTCCGGTCGTCGTCGGACAGCTCGGCGAGCGCCCGGTAGAGCCGGCGCGACTCGCGCTCGGCGTCGATGCGCTCCTCGAGCCGCGCCACCGAGGCCGGGTCGAGCAGCCGCTGCCCGCTGATCCGGCGTACGGCGTGCAGCTCGCGGCTGCGCCGCCGCACCTCGGCGGCGATCGTGTTGCGGCCGACGCCGTACAGCCAGGCGATCACCGGCCCGCGATCGGGCACGTAGGTGTGGGCCCCGTCGATCGCGGCCAGGAATACGTCGGCGGTCAGGTCGGCCGCGAGGTGCGGGTCGTCGACGCGGCGGGCCACGAACCGCAGCACCGCGTCGACGTGGTCGCGGTAGAACGCCTCGAAGGCGTCGGGCTCGTGTCCGATCCGCGTCAACGGGTCGTAGTGGGCGGACATACCCATGCTTGGACGATAGGGGTCCGACCGTTACCGAACGGGCGTGTGCGGAGCGCGGCACGCATGGTTCGGGGCCCGATGTGGCACCGTGGCGACGTGCCCGACGACGACACCCTGACCGAAGAGTCGCGCCGGACAGGTACTCGGGACCGCAGCCCGCTCACCTGGACGGTCGCGATCGTCGTGGTGCTGCTGATCGCCGGAGCAGCGCTGTTCGCGCTGCTCAACCGGGGCTCGGACGAACCCGATGCCGGGTCCGGGGACTCGTCCGGCGCCGAGCCGACCAGCACCACCGAGCTGCTCGCCGAGCCCTCCACCGAGCGCTGCATGATCCCGAACATCGAGGTCCTGCGGCTGCAGACCGTGGCGTTCGACGGCGTGGTCCGGTCGGTCACCGGGGGAGAGGCGACGCTCGAGCCGTCGGAGTTCTACGCCGGCGACGAGACCGCACAGGTCGTGGTGCAGGCCCCCGACGGCGACCTTCAGGCGCTCCTGGCAGCCGTCGACTTCCACGAGGGCGAGCGCTACCTGGTCTCGGCGAGTGACGGCCGGGTCACCCTGTGCGGGTTCAGCGGTCCGTACACCGAGGAGCTCGCCCGGCTCTACCAGCAGGCGTTCGGCGGCTGACTCGGGACCATTGGCCCATCCCCCGATCGCCGGCGTGCCCGACGATGGAGCCGACGCCAGGGAGGGGCGATGAAGGAACCGATCGAGCTGAGCACGCGCGAGTGCCTGGACCTGCTGGCGGGTGAGGTGTTCGGCCGACTGGCCATCACCACCTCGTCGGGGCCACGGATCGTGCCGCTGAACTACGTCGTCCTCGACGACGCTCTCGTCTTCCGGACCACGCCGTACAGCGAGGTCGCGCGGGAAGCAGTCGGGCACGACGCCGCCTTCGAGATCGACAGCGTCGACCGGGACCGGCAGACCGGCTGGAGCGTGGTCGCCGCCGGCCGGCTCGAAGCCCTCGATCCGACCGAGCTCGACGACCTGCGCACGGTCTGGGTGCCGCGGCCGTGGGCAGGTGGCCAGCGGCACCTGTACGTGCGTCTGCGGTGGCGGGACCTCACCGGCCGCCGGATCCCTGACTAGGGCACCGTCGGTAGGTTGCTGAGACGGGAGAAGGAGGAGCCATGGAGGGTGAGTCACTCAAGCGCCTAGGCGAGGAGCAGATCGTGCTCGCCCGGGACAACGGCAGCGGCCGCGCGGCGATCACGGTCTTCGGGGGCCGAGAGCACGACCTGCGCCAGACGTTGATCGCGCTGGTCGAGGGGCGGGCGCTCGGCGAGCACGAGGCACCCGGTGAGGCCAGCCTGCTGGTGCTCCGCGGCCGGGTGCGCCTGCGCACGTCCGACGAGTCCTGGGAAGGCGACGAGGGCGACTACCTGGTGGTCCCGCCCACCCGGCACGACCTGGAGGCGGTCACCGACGCCGTCGTGCTGCTCACCGTCGCCAGCCGCGCGTGACGACCGCGATCGGGCTGTTGCTCGCCGCCGGGGCCGGCACCCGGATGGGCCGGCCCAAGGCGCTCGTCTTCGACGACGACGGGACGTCCTGGCTGGTCCGCGGCGTGGAGACGCTCCACGGCGGCGGGTGTCACGAGGTGGTGGTGGTACTGGGTGCCGGGGCCGACGAGGCGCGCAGGCTCGTCCCCGACGACGTCGCGGTCGTGGTGGCCGCCGACTGGGCCGAGGGGATGTCGGCGTCCCTGCGCGCCGGCCTCGACCACCTCGAGGACACCCATGCCGACGCGGCCCTGGTCACGCTGGTCGACCTGCCCGACGTCACCGACGCCGTCGTCCGCCGAGTACTGGCCGCCGGCGCGGACGGCGCCGCGCTGATCCGGACGACGTACGACGGCCGACCCGGCCACCCGGTCGTCCTCGGTCGGGAGCACTGGTTCGGCGTGCGCGCGGCCGCCGTGGGCGACCGGGGCGCGCGGGACTACCTCGCCAACCACGCCCTGGTCGAGGTGGAGTGCGGTGACCTGGCCACAGGCGCGGACGTGGATTCTTGGCAAGTCTGACCAACCCGGGGCCAACGGACCGCTGAGTACGCTCGAAGCATGGAAGCCTCGTCGCCGGCCGACGTCGCCGCCCGCCTGGGCGACACCGGATACCTCTGTGACGACGACCTCGCCACGGTCACCTTCCTGGGCCTACGGATGCAGCGCCCGCTCCTGCTCGAGGGCGAGCCCGGCACGGGCAAGACCGCGCTGGCGGAGGCGCTGGCCGACGGCTTCGGCCTCCCGCTGGTGCGCCTGCAGTGCTACGAGGGCATCGACGCCACCCAGGCGCTCTACGACTGGGACTTCCCGCGGCAGATCCTGCACCTGCGGGCGCTCGAGGCGGCCGGCGGCGCGGACCCCGAGGAGGCCGAGAAGAGCCTCTACGACGAACGGTTCCTGCTGGCCCGGCCGGTGCTCGCCGCGCTGCAGCAGAGCCCGGTGGTGCTGCTGGTCGACGAGGTCGACCGGGCCGACGACGAGTTCGAGGCGTTCCTGCTCGAGGTGCTGTCGACCTACCAGGTGAGCATTCCCGAGCTGGGCACCATCCGGGCGGCCACGCCGCCGGTGGTGGTGCTCACCTCCAACCGCACCCGCGAGCTGCACGACGCACTCAAGCGCCGCTGCCTCTACCACTGGATCGACCACCCCGGCCTGGACCGCGAGGTCGAGATCGTCCGGTCGCGGGCGCCCGAGGTCTCTGCGGCGCTGGCCCGCCAGGTGGTCGGGGTCGTGCAGCAGCTGCGCAGCCGCGACGACCTCGAGAAGCCGCCCGGGGTCGCCGAGACGCTCGACTGGGCCCGGGCGCTGCAGCACCTCGGCACGACCGACCTCGACCTCGAGTCGTCCGCCCGCACCCTCGGTGCGCTGGTGAAGTACCGCGAGGACGCCGACCGGGTGCGCGACGCCCTCGACCACCTGCTCACGCCATGAACCGCGAGTCCGACGAGATCCTGCTCGGCTTCGCCCGGGCGCTGCGGGCCGCGGGGGTAGCCGTCACCCAGGACCGCGCGCACGGCTTCCTGGCAGCGGTGGCGATGGTCGGGCTCGACGACCAGCGGGCGACGTACACGGCCGGCCGCGCGACGCTCTGCTCCTCGCCCGACGACCTGGTGCGCTACGACCAGGTGTTCGAGGCCTACTTCAACGCGCGCGAGGGTCTCCCGCAGGCCCGCCCCGCGACCTCGGCCGCGACCAACCACGTCGACCTGCCGGCCACCGACGAGGAGGGCGAGGCCGGCGACTCCGAGGTCGAACCGGTGCGGGCGAGGGCCAGCCGGGCCGAGGTGCTCCGACACCGCGACGTCGCGTCGCTCTCGCCGGCGGAGCGCCACCGCCTCGCCGAGATGTTCGCGACCCTGCACTCCCGCCCCCCACTACGGCGTACGGCGCGCCACCAGCGATGGCACCGCGGCGACGTCGACGCCTCGCGCACGCTCCGGGCCAGCCTGCGCCGGATGGGCGAGCCGGCGGCGATCGAGTGGCGCCGCCGCGCCGTCCGGCCGCGCCGCGTGGTGCTCCTGGTCGACGTCTCCGGGTCGATGAGCGGGTACGCCGACGCGCTGCTCCGGCTCGCGCACCGGGTGGTGACCACCAACCCGCGGGCCGAGGTGTTCACGGTCGGCACCCGGCTCACCCACATCACCCGGGCGCTCCGCAGCCGCGACTGCGAGCGGGCCCTGGTGGCCGCCGGTGAGACCGTGCCCGACTGGTCCGGCGGCACCCGGCTCGGCGAGACCCTGCGCGCCTTCCTCGACCGGTGGGGACGCCGCGGGATGGCCCGGGGAGCGGTGGTCGTGGTGTTCAGCGACGGCTGGGAGCGCGGCGACACCGAGCTGCTCGGCGAGCAGGTGCGCCGGCTCCGCCGGGTCGCGCACCGCGTGGTCTGGGTCAACCCCCACCGCGGCAAGGAAGGCTACGAGGCGGTCCAGCGGGGCGTCCTCGCCGTGCTCCCTCATGTCGACGACTTCGTCGCGGGCCACTCGCTCGCGACCTACGCGAAGGTCCTGGAGGTGGTCGCGCGTGCGTGACGTGCTGCCCGAGCTGATGAAGTGGTGGGAGGCCGGCGACAGTGTCGGCGTCGGGACCGTGGTGGCGACGTTCCGTTCGGCACCGCGGCCGCCCGGCGCGTCGATGCTGGTCGGGCCCGACGACACCGCTGTCGGCTCGGTCTCGGGAGGCTGTGTCGAGGGCGCCGTCTACGACCTCGCCCAGTCGGTGGTCGGGTCGGGCGAGCCGGTGCTGGAGCGGTACGGCGTCTCCGACGACGATGCGTTCGCGGTCGGCCTCACCTGCGGCGGGATCCTCGACGTCTTCGTGGAGAAGGTGTCGCAGGAGACGTTCCCCGAGCTCGGCGAGCTGGCGGCCGACGTCGAGGCCGGTCGGCCGGTCGCCCTCGCGACCGTGATCGAGCACCCCGACGCGACCTGGCTCGGCCGGCGGATGATCATCCGGCCCGACGAGGACGTCACCGGGTCCCTCGGCTCGGCGCGCGCCGACGACGCGGTCCGCGACGACGCGCTCGGCCTCCTTGCCGCAGGCCACAACGCGACGCTCACCTACGGCTCCGACGGCGAGCGGCGCGGCGAGGGGATGCGGGTGTTCGTGTGGGCCTTCGCGCCCCGGCCCCGGCTGCTCGTCTTCGGCGCGATCGACTTCGCCGCGGCCGTGGCAAGGGTCGGCGGCTTCCTCGGCTACCAGGTCACCGTGTGCGACGCGCGTCCGGTGTTCGCCACCGCCAGCCGGTTCCCGGAGGCCGACGAGGTCGTCGTCGACTGGCCGCACCGCTACCTCGAGGCCGAGCGCGACGCCGGCCGGATCGACGGGCGCACGGTGATCACGGTGCTCACCCACGACCCGAAGTTCGACGTGCCCCTGCTGGAGGTGGCGCTGCGCCTGCCCGACGTCGCGTACGTCGGCGCGATGGGCTCACGACGCACTCACGACGACCGGCTGGACCGGCTCCGCGAGGCCGGCCTCACCGACACCGAGCTCGAGCGGCTGTCCAGCCCGATCGGCCTCGACCTCGGTGCGCGCACCCCGGAGGAGACCGCGATCAGCATCGCGGCCGAGGTGATCGCGGGACGCTGGGGCGGCACCGGTCAGCCGCTCGCCGTCCGCGAGGGCCGGATCCACCACTGATGTACTGGGCCGGGCTGCTCGTCGCGGTGGTCCTGGTCGCCTCCTGCAGCGAACGCGCCGAGCCGGACGAGCCCGACGAGCCTGCGGCTCCGGCCCCCAGCTCCTCGGCACCGGCCTCGCCGTCCACGCCCCCGGCAGACACGCCGTCGCCGACGGCCGAGCCGACGCCGGAGCTGCCGCCCGTCCACCACCCGGTCTCGCTGCCGGCGCTGATGCGGGAGGAGTTCGAGGCGAGCCGGATCCGGCAGGTGAGCGTGCTCGGGGAGGCCGACGCCTACACCCGTTCCCAGGTGACCTACCGCAGCGGCGACGTCACCGTGTCCGGCGTGCTGCTCCGCCCGCGTGGCCGCGGGCCGTTCCCGGGGATCGTGCTCAACCACGGCTACATCGATCCCTCCTACTACGTGACCGGGCAGGGCCTCGCCCGCGAGCAGGACTGGCTGGCGCGCGCCGGTTTCGTGGTGCTGCACACCGACTACCGCGGGCACGCCGCCTCCGACCCCGCGCTACCGCTGGACCGTGAGACCCGGCTCGGCTACACGCGGGACGCGATCAACGCGGTGCTGGCGTTGGAGCGGGAGCCGTACGTCGACCCCGACCGGATGGCGATGCTCGGCCGGTCGATGGGCGGTGGGGTGACCCTCAACGCGCTGGTCACCCAGCCCGACCTGGTCGAGGCGGCGGTCATCTACGCCTCGGTGAGCTCGCGCTACCTCGACAACCTGCGGCACTTCACCGCGCGCAGCCGGCCGGACGCCGTACGCGCCCTGTTCGAGCGGTTCGGCACACCGGGTGAGGAGCCGCGGTTCTACCGCGAGCTGTCGTCGCGCACGTTCTTCGACCGCGTCAGCGACCCGCTCCTGATCCACCACGGCAGCGCCGACGAGACCTGCCCCTTCCCCTGGGCCACCACGACGCAGCAGCTGCTCGAGCAGGCGGGGGCCGACAGTCAGTTGGAGGTCTACCGCGGCGAGCACCACAGCTTCGTGCCCCAGTGGCAGGACTCGATCGAGCGGACCGTGGAGTTCCTGGAGCGGCGGCTCGGCTAGCTCGGCCTCGGTGCGTAGTCCATGACGACCAGGCGGTCGTCGAGCACCTGGGTGCCGAGCAGCTCGAGGGGGAGGTCGGGCAGCCCCCGCAGGATCGGCTGCTCGCCGGTCTCGCCCAGCACCAGCGGGAAGACCACGACGGTGACCCGGTCCACCACACCGGCCGCGAAGAGGCTGGCGGTGAGCGACAGGCTCCCGATGACGCGCAGCGGACCTCCGGGCTCGGCCTTCAGTCGCGGTAGCACGGTCTCGACCGGCTCGGAGACGAACGTCGTGTTGGCCCACACCGGCTCGCCCGACAGCGTGCTGGAGAACACCAGCTTGGGCAGCTCCGTCATCCGGGGGAACGACGGGTCGTCCCCCTCCGCGACGTAGCCCGCCAGCTGCCGGTAGGTGTTCGCACCCATCACCATCTCGTGGGGCTCTGCCAGCTGTGTCTCGATGCGGGCCTGCAGGTCCGGTCCGTCGTACCCGAAGTAGGCGGGCGACTCGCGGCCGTAGGCGTAGCCCTCCAGGGTGGCGTACAGCTCGACGTGCAGGGTGCGCTGTTGAGTGGCCATGAAAGGTACCGACTCCGCGGCATGGGGAGACTCATCGGCCGGTGCTACGTTGGCGGCACCGACGAGGGGGCTCGGCATGGGTCGCAGTGAGCTGCAGACACGCAAGCTGGAGGCGCTGCGCGCCTGGACCTCCTTCATCGAGTCCGGTGACGAGGCGGCTGCCGTGGTGCGGCCCGAGATCCTCTCCAGCTGGACCCGCTCGGGGGCGGCGGTCTCCACCGACGTGCGGGAGGCGCCGCTGGCCGACGAGGGCGAGACCGCGGCCATCTGGCGCGACTCGCCCCTGCAGATCGCGGTCGAGAGCGTCGAGGCGGAGCTGCGGCGGACCGCCGAGGACGGCGACCTGGTGCTCGCCGTCACCGACGCGCAGACCCGCATTCTGTGGACCTACGGCGGCCGGGTGATGCGACGCAAGGCCGAGACCGTCAACTTCGTGCCGGGCGGCCGCTGGGACGACCAGTCCGTCGGCACCAACGCGCTCGACCTCGCGCAGCGGATGGCCGAGCCCGCGATGGTGTTCAGCGCCGAGCACTACGCCCCGATCGTGCACAACTGGGTCTGCTGGGCCGCGCCCGTGCACGACCCGGCGACCGGGCGGCAGCTCGGTGTCATCGACCTGTCGACCACGTGGGACCGCACCCACCCGATCGGCCTGGCGACGGCGCGGGTGATGGCGCGGCTGATCGAGTCGGCGATGCCGCTGTCGTCCTACCACCCCTCGGCGATCGGGATCGACGACACCGGCGATCCCGGCCTGGTGATGACCCTGCTCGGCACCGCCGAGGTCCGGCTCGACGGGCAGCGGCTGCTGCTCAACCGCCGGCAGACCGAGGTGCTCGCGCTGCTGGCGCTGCACCCGGAGGGGCTGTCGCTCGACCACCTCCACGCACTGCTGTACGGCGACCAGGCGGTCACGTTCTCGACCCTCAAGGCCGAGGTGTCCCACCTTCGCTCGGCGCTCGGCGGCCAGCTGGGCTCCCGGCCCTACCGGCTGCTGATGCCGGTGGCGACCGACGTCGACCACGTGCTGACGCTGCTCCGCGCGGGCCAGGTGAGCGCGGCCGTCGAGGCCTACGGCGGTGACCTGCTGCCCGGCACCAACTCCCCGGCGCTCACCGAGCTCGCCGACTACGTCGCGGTCGCCGTCCGGGAGGCGCTGCTCGCCGACCCGCAGCCCGACGCGGTGCTGCGCTACGCCGACCTGGCGCCCTACGACGTCGAGGTGGTCGAGCGCTGCCTGGCCGCCCTCGGCCCCGCCCACCACCCGGCCAAGCCGCTGTTGAAGGGACGCCTGGCCGCCTCCCGCTGAACGAGGGCTCCTCCCCGCTGGCGCCGCCATGCCGACGGGGGCATCCTCGATGCAGAGGAGCGTGGAGGGACCATGGTCTGCTGGACCACCGTGGTGCGCTCGGGCGCCGTACTGGTCGCGATGTCGTTTGTTCTCGGCGGCTGTGGCGACGGCCGCGACGGCGCCGCCGACCCGGACGGCACTGCGGCACCGACCGGGAGCTCGCCGCCGCCGTCCCTTTCGGTGGTCGTGGTCGGCGACTCGATCCCCTACAACTCACCGGCCGACTGCGCCGGGTGCGTCGGCTTCGTGGAGAGCTACGGCGAGGCCCTGGGCGAGGAGCTCGGCGAGCCGGTCGGCACGGCGAACCTGTCCCGCCACGACGGGGCCCGGACCCGCGACATCGTCGTCCAGCTCGCCTCCGGTGAGCTGGACGAGACCCTGGCGACCGCGGACGTCGTGATCATGTCGGTGGGGTTCAACGACCAGCCGCCGTACACCGACCCCGACCAGCCGTGTCACGTGGACGAGCCCGCCAGTGACGAGGACGCCGTCGACGCGGTCGTCGCGACCACCCGGGACTGTGTCGACACCGTGACCGCGACCCTCCGGCGGACGCTGGCGCGGGGGTTGCGTGAGCTGCGGGAGCGGGCGCCGGGGGCCACGGTGGCCGCGCTGGTGCCTTACGACGCCTGGAACGGCTGGGCGGCGCTCGACGCCCTCCCGGTGGCGCAGGGGCGCTCCGTGACTCGCCTGGTCTCGTACGCGCTGGACGCCTGGCGGACCGCGCTCTGCGCCGAGATGGTGGAGGCGGGCGGGGTCTGCGTCGACGTCTACCGGGCGTTCAACGGACCGGACGGTGCGCAGCCGTCGGGCGAGCTCCTCGCACCGGACTACACCCACCCTTCCCAGGAGGGGAACGACCGGATCCGGGACGTCCTGCTCGCGGCGCGGCTGCTCGGCTGATCGGTGCGGTGCGCCTCAGGTGCCGTCCGGCGGTGGCTGGCTCCGCCCGAGGCCGGCCTCTCGCGCGCGGACGATCGCCTCGGAGCGGCCGGCGACCTGCAGCTTCACGAAGATCGACGAGACGTTGTTGGCCACCGTCTTCGGTGCCAGCGTGAGTCGCTCCCCAATGGCGGCGTTGGGGAGTCCCGCCGCCAGCAGATCGAGGATCTCGCGCTCGCGCGGGGTGAGCTCGGGAAAAGCCGGCTCGGCGGCCGTCGGGCCGGCTCTGAAGAAGGCCAGCACC
>DASTDJ010000069.1:0-8801 GCA_035710425.1 Nocardioides sp. | reverse complement strand
GACAAGCGAGCGGCCGACGCCTACGTGCGCAAGGCGATGCTGAACCACATGTCGCGCCAGTGGCGCACGCGGCGCCGTGAGCAGCCCACCGACGAGCTGCCGGAAGTTGGGCACGACGGCGGGATCGGGGTCCGCGCCGAGCACCTCGACCTGTGGACCGAGATCCGCCGGTTGCCACCACGGATGCGCGCCACCCTCGTGCTCCGCTACGTCGAGGACCTCTCCGAGGCCGACACCGCCGCCGAGCTCGGCTGCTCGGTCGGGTCGGTGAAGAGCCAGACCCACCACGCGCTGAAGCGGCTGCGCAGCGCACTGCCCGAGCTCCAGCTCATCGCCAGGGAGATGTCATGACCACCACCGAGATCCGCGAGGCCCTCAGCGCCATCGAGCAGACCGTCGACGTGCCGCCGGTGGACCAGGTGGCCTTCCAGGCCCGCGTCCGGTCGGAGCGCCGTCGCCGCACCGCCGGCCGGGCGCTGGTCGCTGCCGCCGCCGCGGCGGCCGTCGTCACCGCCGGGGTCGTCGGCAGCTCCGTGCTCGACGGACCCGAGCGCGTACCGACCGCCGAGACGCCCGGCGAGGTGAAGGTCGGCAGTGTGCCGGAGACGGTGTACTTCGCCCTCGACGGCAAGGTCGCGGCGCTCGACCCGTACGGTCAGCTCTCCAGCTCCGGGCTGCGTTCGGAGGGCGTCGTGGGCTGGACGGACGAGCTGGTCTATGCCGTCAGCGGTGACAGCCACCTCATCGTGTTTCGCGTGGAGGACGTCGGTGAAGGCCGGCTCCGCTTCGTCGAGGTGGAGAGCCCGGTGACTGGTCCCGTGCAGCGCATAGTGATGTCCGGGGACCGTCGGTACCTCGCCTGGACCGATCGCGACGACGTCCTCCATCGCTACGACCTGGAAGCGGGGCGTGAGGACTGGCAGCTGCAGCTGACCGTCGACGACTTCCTGACCGCGGTCGGCGACGAGGGGGTGCTCCTCGCCACGCAGGGAGGACTGACGCTGCGCGATCCCGATTCGAGCCTGGACCTCCCGGTGACCGGCGACGGCTTCCCGACGAGTGCGCAGCTGGCTCACGGTCAGGTGCTGGTCAACGACCGCGACGGACGCGCCCGCCTCTACGACGTACGTCAGGGAGCGGCGCAACCTGTCACGGAACTTCCCGGGGCAGGCACACTCGGCCCCTTCGGGGAGCGCGTGGCCGCGATCGTTGCGGATCCCGAGGACCGCAGCCACCTCGAGGTGTGGGATGGCGAGCCGCTGGATCCACCCACGGGACTGGACGGCATCAACCCTCTCGAGCTCAGGTGGGCGGACGAGCAGACCCTGTTGGTCTACGGCTCTCGTCAAGGCACGCTGGAGCTCTACGCCTGCGACATCGAGCTGCGGTGCGGTCGGTTGCCGGTGGATGGCACGGGCAGCGTCCAGCTCAACGAGTGGTGAGTCAGCTGCTCTCGATGCAGTCGACGATCACCTGTCGATGCTCGGGCGTGATCGCGCCGCCGAGGATCACGGCGTTGCCGACCGCCTCCTGCTCGAGCCCGCTCGACGTCTCGTAGTCGGCCGCCTCGGCCTCCGACTCCAGGACGTGGACGACGATCGTCTCGGTCTCGGTGGTCAGGTCGATCGCGGGGACCCCGCCGTCGATCAGCCCGATCGACCCAGGCAGGTCCTGCTCCTCGGTGCAGGCGAGGATCTCCTCCGCCTGCGCCATCCGTGGGTCGCTGGTCTCCGGCGCGGAGTCGCCGGACTCGGGCTCGTCGTCGCCGCAGCCGGCCAGGACGAGCGCCAGCACGACGGCCGGCAGGATCCGCATCAGTCGCATGGCGGAAGGCTAGGGGGCGGGCCGCCGACCCCGCGGGAAGTCAGGCGAAGTCCTCCGGTGTGTACTCCCGCTGCTCGACCAGCACCATCCAGTTGCCCGAGTTGTCGCGGGCGATGGCCTCGACGCCGTACGGACGCTCCTCCGGCTCCTGGATGAAATGGACGCCCTTCTCGACCAGCTCGGCGTGGGTCTTGCGGCAGTCGTCGACGGTCATCCCGAGGCCGTGCATGCCGCCCTCGTCGAGGGAGCGGTTGATCGCCGCGACCATCTCGGGGGAGTGCGGCGGGCCGGGCACGGTGAGGTGCACGGAGAGCTCGGGCTGGCTCGGGTGGTTGACGGTGCACCAGCGGTAGCCGTCGCCGAGCGTGATGTCCTCCTTGGACTCGAAGCCGAGGACCTCGGTGTAGAACTTCTTGGACTCGTCCACGTCCTTGACGAAGACACTGGCGATGGAGATGTTCGTGATCATGCGATCACGCTAGGACGGGTCGCGCGGGTCCGGCTTCTCCTGGGTTGCGGATCGTTCGGCCAGTCCCCACATGAACACGAAGCAGCCCGGGATGCGCGGCGCACCGTCGGCGGCGTACCTCGCCTGGAACGCGCTCGGCGTCTCGCCCACGAGCTCGCGGAACCTGGCGCTGAACGAGCCGAGGCTGGAGAACCCGACCGCGTGACAGACCTCGGTCACCGTCAGGTTGGTGGCGCGGAGCAGGTCCTGCGCGCGTTCGACGCGCCGCTGGGAGAGGTACGCCGCGGGGCTCAGCCCGTAGGTCGCCTTGAACAGCCGCTGGAAGTGGTACTTGCTCAGCCCGGCGATCTTCGCGAGCGCGGCCAGGTCGTGGGGCTCGGCGTAGTGCCGGTCGACGTGGTCGCGCGCCCGGCGCAGGTGCATCAGCACGTCGCCGGGTGCGCGCACCTCGGCGGTCATCGGCCGGTCGTCAGCCGCTGCCGGAACTCCGACTGGCGGCGGAGCCGGGACAGGTCCCGCTCGCGGCGGGACGCGATGACGGCGGCGAGGAAGTCCTCGGGAGCGGTGCGCGGTGGCGGCTCGGGGGCGACGTACTTGAGCACCTCGTCGGCGAGCCGGGCGCCGATCGTGACCCGGGAGGTGGGGTCGATGGTGGGCAGCCGGGCGAGGTACTGGCGGACCGCGAGCGCCAGGCCGGTGGGCAGCGAGGTGATGTCGGCCTGCTGGGCCCAGGCGGAGAGGTGCGGCGGCATCGAGGCCGGGGGAGTGAGCTTGAGCTTGACCCGCTCGCGGACGACGTACGTGCCGGCGGCGTAGTCGCCGAGCCGCTTGCCACGCGAGCTCAGCAGCGCGGAGAAGAACGCCGGCGCCCCGCCGAACGCGTAGATCTCGACGAACCCCACCAGAGCGCGGATGAACGCGTGCTGGAAGCTGATCGGTCCGGCGTCGTCGCGCACCGCGCGCAGCCCCAGCGCGAGCTTGCCCAGCGACCGGCCGCGGGTCAGCGTCTCGATGGTCGTGGGGACGACCACGAACACGATGACGACCGATCCGATCAGCGCCACCGTCGCCAGCGCGGCATCGGTCCCGATCGTGGCGATCGACGCGACCAGGATGACCACGAAGAGGAGGGCGACCGTCGTCGTGTAGTCGATCAGCCCGGAGGCGATCCGCAGCCCGAGGCTCGCCGGCGGCAGGTCGAGCGCGACCGCCTCACCGGTGACGAGGTCGTCGGTCGTGAGGGTTGCGAACTCAGGGGCGGCCATGGTGTCCCTAGGCTATCGACGTGGACCTCGACGCCTACGTGCTCGCGCACTCGCACGAGTGGGCCCGGCTCGAGCAGCTGGTGAAGTCGGGACGGCTCAGCGGCGCCGAGAGCGACGAGCTCGTCGAACGCTATGCGCAGGTGGCGACCCACCTCTCGGTCGTGCGTACGTCGGCGCCCGACGCATCGCTCGTCGCGCACCTCTCCTCGCTGCTGGCGCGGGCCCGCAACAAGGCGGCCGGCACCCGCGTCGGCACCTGGCGCGGGGTGGCGACGTTCTTCCACTCGCGGTTCCCGGCCGCCTTGTACCGGCTGCGCTGGTGGTGGCTCGGCTGCCTGGCCGCCAACGTGGTCGTGACCGGCGTAATGATGCTGTGGCTGCTCGACCACCCACTCGTGGAGCAGACGCTGCTCACCCCCAGCGAGGTCGACCAGCTGGTCAACAGCGACTTCGAGAACTACTACAGCGAGCACGCCGCGAGCCACTTCGCCGCCCAGGTCTGGGTCAACAACGCCTGGGTCTCCGCGCTCTGCATCGCGCTGGGCATCCTCGGCCTGCCGGTGATCTACCTGCTCTTCAACAACATCCTCAACCTGGCCGTGATCGGCTCGATCATGACCCGGCACGACCGCGCCGACCTGTTCTGGGGGCTGATCCTCCCCCACGGGCTGCTCGAGCTGACCGCCGTCTTCGTCGCCGGCGGTGTCGGGCTGCGGCTGTTCTGGTCGTGGGTGGAGCCGCGCGGCCTCACCCGCACCGCGTCCATCGCCCGCGAGGGCCGGACCGCGGGCACCGTCGCGCTCGGCCTGGTCGCCGTACTGCTGGTGAGCGGCATCATCGAGGCTTTCGTGACCCCCTCGCCGCTCCCGACCTGGGCCCGGATCGCCATCGGCATCACCGCCGAGCTGGCGTTCCTCGCGTATGTGTTCGTGCTCGGTCGCAACGCCGCCGCCCGCGGCCACACCGGCGACATCGACGACTCGCTGCTCGAGGACCGGGTCGCGACCCAGGCCTGATCGCGGCGACACGCTCGGACGCATCTGCATTCCGCGCACTACTACGGATTACGTAGTACTGTCTCATGCATGGACACCACCCAGCTGCTCAAGGGTGTCCTCGACCTGACCGTGCTGAGCGTGGTCGACGACGAGGACGGCTACGGCTACGACGTGCTGCGCCGGCTGCGGGCCGGCGGGCTCACCGAGGTGGGGGACGCGTCCGTCTACGGCACCTTGCGGCGGTTGTACGCCGCCGGCGCGCTGACGTCGTACGTCGTGCCCTCCGAGGAGGGCCCCCATCGCAAGTACTACGGCATCACGCCGGCCGGGCGCGACCAGCTGCGCCAGCAGACCAAGGAGTGGCGCAGCTTCTCCGAGACCGTCACGTCCATCCTCGACCGACCCGGAGGCGCTTCCCGATGACCGAGCACACCCAGACCCTCGTTCCCCCGGCGGTGGAGACCTTCGTCGAGGAGGTGCGCGCGCGGCTCGACGACCTCACCACCGAGCAGCGCGACGAGCTGCTGGACGGCCTCGCCGCCGACCTCACCGAGCAGCTCGCCGACGGCGCCGAAGGGGTGCTCGACGACCCCGCGGCGTACGCCACCGAGCTGCGCGCAGCAGCGGGACTCCCCGAGCACGGCCGCCGCGGGCTGCCGCGTCCGCAGCTGCCGACCCCGCAACGGGTCGAGGCCACGCTCGACCGGGCACGCGCCGCATGGCTGCGCCGGGTCGGCGACACGATGCCCTGGGAGCTCGTCGAGGCGGTGCGCCCGGCGTGGTGGGTGGCGCGGGCCTGGATCGCCGTCACGCTGCTCGACCAGGTCACCGGCTCGTGGGAGCCGGTGAGCCTCCTGCCGTCGTTCGGGGTGCCGCTCCTCGGCGCGGCCATCCTCGCCGTCGCGGTCGTGGGCAGCGTGCTGATCGGGATGGACCGGCTGTGGCCGGGGGCCGGCCCGGAGCGGTCGCTGGTCGCGCGGCTCTCCCTGATCGCCCTCAACGTCGCTGCGGTGCTCGCTCCGCTGAGCTTCGGCATCAGCGGTCCGGGCTACCTCAGCGGCACGCCGTACGACGAGTACACCGGCTACAACCAGGGCTACGACGACGCCTCCCGCGGGCTGAGCGCAGGGCTGCGCAACGACGGGGAGCCGGTGCGCAACGTCTTCGCCTACGACGCCTCCGGGCAGCCGTTGCGCGGCATCCAGCTCTTCGACCAGGAGGGCCGACCGATGGCGCTGCAGCCGAACCAGGCTGTCCAGGGCCGTGGTGACGCTCGGCGGGTGGGCTGCGCGTGGCTGAACGGGGCGAGCCCGCAGTACAACGTCTTCCCGCTCGCCGAGCGGCTCCAGGTCCGCGGCACCTGTGCTCCGACCGACGACACCGGCCGTATGGGTCCGGTGGCGATCCCCGTGCCGCCGCTCGCGCAGGTGCCCCCGGTGAACCGGCCCGAGGGCATCCCGCGGCCGGCTGAGGTGACTCAGGTTCCGCCGCGCTAGGGCGCCGTGGTCTGGGTGGGCGGTGGGCTAGGACCGGTTTCAGGAGCGGTGACCGGTCCTGACTCACCGCTCCCCGCTCGGGCCTGGGTGGGCGGTGAGTGGGTGTCGGTTTCGGGTGGGCAAAGCGGCACTGGCTCACCGCTCGCCGGCTCGGGCCTGGGTGGGCGGTGAGTGGGTGTCGGTTTCAGGCGGGCAAAGCGGTCCTAGCTCACCGCTCCCCGGCCCAACCCGCCGCGCTAAAGCAGTCCTTGCGCCTTCAGGTGAAGGTAGTGGTCGGCCAGCGCAGGCGGGAGCCGCTCGGCGTCGGCGTCGATCACGTCCACGCCGAGCCGGGTCAGCAGGTCGGCGGTGCGCTCGCGGCGGCGCAGCACCTGCTCGGCGGCCGCGGCGTCGTAGACCTCGTCGATGGTGGCGCGGGTCGCGGCCAGCCGGTCGAGAGCGGGGTCCCGTACCGACGCCAGCACCACCCGGTGGTGGCGGGTGAGGGTGGGCAGCGCGGTGAGCAGTCCCTCCTCGACCGCGGACGGCTCCAGCGGAGTGAGGAGTACGACGAGCGCGCGCTGCCGCCCAAGACCCTGTACGGCGCCGGCGATGGCGTCCCAGTCGGCCTCGGCGATCACCGGCTCGAGGTCGGCCATCGTGTCCTGCAGCCGGGCGGCGATGTCGCGGGCGCCGGCGGAGCGGAGCCGGGCCCGGACCCGCCGGTCACCGGCCACGAAGTCGATCCGGTCACCGGCCCGGGCCGCGAGGGCGGCCAGCAGCAGCGCCGCATCCATGGCGGAGTCGAGCCGCGGCACGTCCTCCACCCGACCGGCCGAGGTACGGGAGGTGTCGAGCACCAGCACCACGCGCCGGTCGCGCTCGGGCTGCCAGGTGCGGACCACCACGTTGCTCGTGCGGGCCGATGCGCGCCAGTCGATCGAGCGCACGTCGTCACCCCGGACGTACTCCCGCAGCGAGTCGAACTCCGTGCCCTGCCCGCGCACTCGCACCGCCGCGCGCCCGTCGAGCTCCCGCAGCCTCGCCAGCCGCGAGGGCAGGTGCTTGCGGGACTCGAACGGCGGCAGCGACCGCACCGCGCCGGGCACGTCGAAGGTGCGCTGCTTGGCCGCGAGCCCGAGCGGTCCGTGCGAGCGCACGGTGAGCCCCACGGCCCTCAAGTCGCCGCGCCGTCGCGGCTGCAGCGCGGTGCGCAGCGGAGCCCGGTCACCCGGGGAGAGCCGCACGCGATGCCGGTTGCCGGTCGCGCCCGCCGACGGCTGCCACGCATCACGCAGCAACGCGCGCACCCGGCGCCGCGAGGTGTTGGTGGCCACCACGAGGGTGTCGGTGGGATGCCCCAGCCGCACCGCCCCGACCGGGCGTCGCACGAACGACAGAGAGGCCGCCGACGGCGCCAGCAGCCAGTCGGCGAGCACGAACAGCAGCACCAGAAGGAGCCACAGCCACATCGTGCTCATGACGGGTCGCAGCACCACCGGGACCAGGCCCAGGACGAGGAGCAGCGGCACCCGGCCGGAGATCGCCATCAGCGCGGCACCGGCACCGATCCGAGCGCCGAGGAGAGCACCTGTGCCACGTCGACGCCCTCGAGCTCTGCCTCGGGACGCAGCCCGAGCCGGTGCACGAGCGTCGCGTGCGCCAGCGACTTCACGTCGTCGGGGGTGACGAAGTCGCGACCGGAGAGCCACGCCCAGGCCCGCGCCGAGCGCAGCAGGGCGGTCGCCCCCCGCGGGCTCACACCCAGCGACAGCGAGGGCGACTCGCGGGTGGCGCGGGCGATGTCGACGATGTAGCCCGCGACCTCGGGCGAGACCTGCACCGCCTTCACCGCTGCCTGGCCGGCGGCGATGTCGTCGCCGGAGGCCACCGCCGTCACCCCGGCGCCGGCCACGTCGCGCGGGTCGAAACCTGCCGCGTGCCGGCTCAGGATCTCCAGCTCGGCGGCGCGGTCCGGGATCGGCAGCACCACCTTCAGCAGGAACCGGTCGAGCTGCGCCTCCGGCAGCGGGTAGGTGCCTTCGTACTCGATCGGGTTCTGCGTGGCCGCGACCAGGAACGGCCGCGGCAGCGGGTGGGTCACGCCGTCGACCGAGACCTGGCCCTCCTCCATCGCCTCCAGCAGCGCCGACTGGGTCTTGGGCGGGGTCCGGTTGATCTCGTCGGCGAGCAGCAGGTTGGTGAACACCGGGCCCTCGCGGAAGCTCAGCTCGCCCTGCCGGCTGTCGATCACCATCGAGCCGGTGATGTCGCCCGGCATCAGGTCGGGCGTGAACTGCACCCGCCGCGTCCCGACCGACAGCGACGCGGCGAGGGTGCGCACCAGCAGTGTCTTCGCCGTACCCGGCACGCCCTCCATCAGCACGTGCCCACCGCACAGCATCGCGACCAGCAGGCCGGACACCGCAGCGTCCTGGCCGACGACCGCCTTCGCCACCTCGTGGCGTACGGCGACCAGTCGCTCGCGCGCGGCGGCGTCCGGGTGGGCGGTCTGCTGGGTGTCGGTCATGTGCGGCGTACCTCTCGGTCGAGTCCGGCCAGGTCGGTGGCCAGGCGGATCAGGTCGTGGTCGTGGGTGGGTTCAGGAGCCTGGGAGCCGACCAGCGAGGCGATCTCGGCCTCGGTTCGGCCGGTGTGGCGGGCGACGTCGCGGACCAGGTCGGCCTCGGAGTGCCCCGCGCCCAGCCTCAGTCGTACGGCGGCCCGGCGCCGCGCCGCCGCCCGTAGCGCGGTGGCGGCGTGCCCTCGA
>DASTDJ010000068.1:0-7646 GCA_035710425.1 Nocardioides sp. | reverse complement strand
GCCCAGAGCCGTGAGGTCTCGACCAGCTCGCCGGCCATCAGGAACTGCGGGTTCTTCCGGTGCAGACCGCTCCCGGGGACGATCGCGAACCGCGCTCCGCGGGCGCCGAGGTACTCGCGCGGTCCGCGACGGTCGCGGTCTCGCTCCTCCAGGAGGCCGATGTGGCTGAGCAGGCCCGACAGCAGCGCCTGGTGGATGCCGTCGGCGTCGGGGGTGTCGGTGGGGTGGCCGACCTGGATCTTCATCTCCTTGCAGACCTGACGCAGCTGCGACTCGAAGTCCTGCCACTCGCGCACCCGCAGGTAGTTGAGGAACTCCCGCTTGCACATCCGGCGGAACGCGCTGCTGCTCAGCTCGCGCTGCTGCTTCTTCAGGTAGCGCCAGAGGTTGAGCCAGGTGAGGAAGTCGGAGCTCTCGTCCTTGAAGCGTGCGTGCTGCTGGTCGGCCTGCGGGCGCATCTCGGCGGGACGCTCGCGGGGGTCCTGGAGGGAGAGCGCAGCGGCGATGACGAGCACCTCGCGCAGGCAGCCGAGCCGCTCGGCCTCCAGGATCATCCGGCCGAGCCGCGGGTCGATCGGGAGCCGGGCCAGCCTCCGCCCGATCTTGGTGAGCTTCTCGTCGCCGGAGATCGCGTTGAGCTCCTCGAGGAGCTGCCGCCCGGCTGTGACGTTGCGTCGGTCGGGCGGCTCGACGAACGGGAACCTGCCCAGGTCGCCGAGATTGAGCGAGGTCATCTGCAGGATCACCGAGGCCAGGTTGGTGCGCAGGATCTCGGGGTCGGTGAACTCCGGCCGGGCGTCGTAGTCCTCCTCGGAGTAGAGCCGGATCGCGATGCCGGCGGCGACCCGCCCGCAGCGGCCGGACCGCTGGTTGGCCGAGGCCTGGCTGATCGCCTCGATCGGCAGGCGCTGCACCTTCGTGCGCGCGGAGTAGCGGGAGATCCGGGCGACGCCGGTGTCCACGACGTACCGGATGCCCGGGACGGTCAGCGACGTCTCAGCGACGTTGGTCGCGAGCACCACCCGGCGCCCTGGGTGGGGCGCGAAGACCTTGTGCTGCTCGGCGGCGGAGAGCCGCGAGTAGAGCGGCACCACTTCGAGCCGCTCCAGGCCGGACAGCGCATCGGCGGTGTCACGGATCTCCCGCTCGCCGGGGAGGAACACCAGGATGTCGCCGGACCCCTCGGCGGAGAGCTCCTTCACCGCATCGACGATCGCCTCGGTCTGGTCGCGGACGACGGTCTCGCCCTCCTCGTCGGACTCGGGGACCTCGACGAGCGGGCGGTAGCGGACTTCGACCGGGTACGTGCGGCCGGAGACCTCGACGACCGGCGCGTCGAAGTGCTTGGCGAACCGTTCGACGTCGATGGTGGCCGAGGTGATGATCAGCTTGAGGTCCGGGCGGCGCGGGAGCAGCCGCTTGAGGTAGCCGAGCAGGAAGTCGATGTTGAGGCTCCGCTCGTGGGCCTCGTCGATGATGATCGTGTCGTAACGGCGCAGCTGCCGGTCGCGCTGGAGCTCGGCGAGCAGGATGCCGTCGGTCATCACCTTGACCCGGCTGGCTCGCGAGGTGCGGTCGGTGAACCGGACCTGGTAGCCGACCAGGTCGCCGAGCTCCGTGCCGAGCTCCTGGGCGATCCGCTCGGCCACCGACCGGGCGGCGATCCGCCGCGGCTGGGTGTGCCCGATCATCCCGCCGCCCTTGCCGGGCCGGCCGCGGCCCAGCTCCAGGCAGATCTTCGGCAGCTGGGTGGTCTTCCCCGACCCGGTCTCGCCCGCGACGATCACCACCTGGTGGTCGCGGATCGCGGCGGCGATGTCGTCGCGACGCTGGCTGACCGGCAGCTCGGCGGGATACGAGATCCGCAGCGGGGAGTCGGTCATGGCGGCACCATTGTCGCAACGACCCGAAAGGCGACGCCTCATGGCCAGTGCTCCGCAGCCCCCTCCGCCGCCCGCCCCGCGCCGCGGCATCTACCTCGGCTCCTTCGGCGCGCTCCTGGTGGTCGGGCTGATCGTGCTCGTCGTGGTCGCCGTCGGCTACTTCACCGTGGTCTCGGTGTTCGGCGTCCCCTGGTACGCCGCCATCCCGCTCTCGCTGCTCGCCGGTGCCGGCATCGTGCTGTGGGAGTCGTCGTTCTCCTGGAAGGCGTGGCTGATCGCGGCCGCCCTCGTCGCGGTGGCCGCCGCCAGCGCGCTGGGGTGGATGATCAGCGACACCGCCGGCTGAGGTGGTTACGATCCGCCGGTGACCGAACCCGCTGTGTACGACGTCGTCGTGGTCGGCTCCGGGGGCGGCGCCCTCACTGCCGCCGCGCTGGCGGCGAAGGCCGGCCTGTCGACCGTGGTCCTGGAGAAGACCCCGCTGATCGGCGGGACGTCGGCGTACTCCGGAGGCGCCTGCTGGCTGCCCGGCAGCGACGTACAACAGCGGGCGGCGATCCCCGACTCGACGGAGTCCGCACGCAGCTATCTCGGCGCGATCCTCCAGGGCGCGAACCCGGAGAAGATCGAGACCTTCCTCGCGCACGCACCGGTGCTGGTCGCCGAGCTGGAGGCCGACCCCGCGATGGAGTTCGAGTGGCTGCCGTTCCCCGAGTACTACGACGCCCCGGGCCGGGTGCCGTTCGGCCGCTCGATCCAGCCCACGAACATCAAGCGGGCCGACCTGCCGCTCGAGGTGGGCGAGCTGGTGCGACCGCCGGTCGAGCGCGACCGCGAAGGCGCCGGTGGCCGCAGCACGCTGAGCGGCGGGCAGTCGCTGATCGCCCGGCTGGCCGCGATCGTGCTCCGCGAGGGCGGCACGATCCTCACCGAGCACGCCGTCGGCGAGCTGGTCACCGAGCACGGCCGGGTCGTGGGCGTCGAGGCGACGTACCGCTCCGACCCGGTCAGCGTGCACGCCCGCCGCGGGGTCCTGATCGCCGCGGGTGGTTTCGAGGGCAGCGACACGATGCGCATCGAGCACGAGGTGCCCGGCGACGTGGCCTGGACGATGGCGCCGCGTGGCACCAACGCCGGCGAGCCGATGCGCGCTGCCGAGCTGCTCGGCGCGGCCACCGACTACTCCGCGCTCGGCTGGTTCTGCCCCGGCCTGGAGCACCCCGACGGCAGCGGCTCGTTCACGCTCGGCTTCCGCGGCGGCCTGATGGTCGACTCCACCGGTCGCCGCTACGCCAACGAGTGCCTGCCCTACGACCGCTTCGGCCGCGAGATGGCGAAGGCCGACGAGCGGGTCCCGTCGTGGTTCGTGTTCGACGACCGCGAGGGTGGTCGGCTCCCCGCCATCGCGATGCCCGAGGGCGACCTCGAGTCCCACCTGGCCGCGGGCACCTGGGTGCGCGCCGACACCCTCGAGGCGCTGGCCGCCGCGATCGGCGTTCCGCAGGACGCCTTGGCCGCGACCGTCAAGCAGTTCAACGAGTACGCCGCCAGCGGGGTCGACGAGGAGTTCGGCCGCGGCGGCGACGAGTACGACACGTTCTTCGCCGGCGGCGAGGGCCCCAACCCGGCGCTCACCCCCGTCGACCGGCCGCCCTTCTACGCCGCCCGTTTCGTGCTCTCCGACCTCGGCACCAAGGGCGGCCTGGTCACCGACGCAGCGGGCCGGGTGCTGCGCGAGGACGGCTCGGTGATCGAGGGCCTCTACGCGTCCAGCAACTCCGCCGCCTCGGTGTTCGGCTCGGTCTACCCCGGCCCCGGCGCCCCGCTCGGCTCGGCCATGGTGTTCGCGTCGCTCGCCGTTCGCGACATGCTCGGCCCCACCTGAGCACGCGCCGCGGGTGGCATGCGGTCCAGCCAAGCAAGCGCGACCCGGGGCGCGTCGACCGGTCTGCGCTACCTCCCCTGCGGCACCGGGTCAGCGGACGCGCCCTCGGCTCCCGGGCGGGGTAGGTCGAAGTCCGGGAAGCCCATGCTGGTGCCGGCGTTGCGGATCTGCTCCGGGGTGGCCGGGGTCAGGCGTTCGTCCCCCGCGGCACGCACGAGGTCGTCGATCGGGATCTCCATGCCCTCCACGGGGACCAGCGAGTTGTTGCCGAACAGCGCGTCGACCGTGATTGCCACCGGGCCGTCGTCACGGCGTACGACCACGGTCGTGGCGCCGTTCCACTCGACGACCTCGGCCGTGATCCCGTCGACCCGCTCGGTGCGGCACTGAGCCCCGTAGTCGCAGTCGGCGCCGGTGAAGCTGTTCCAGCCGTTGCCGACGAAGACCTCGACCATGCCGAGCCCGTCCTGGCCGGGCACGCTCCACCCGAGCTTGGTGCCGAGGCCGCCGCCGGACTGAAGGTTGTCGGGCTTCTTCTGCAGGTGGGAGCCGTCGGGGTCGATGTGCTCGGCGATGACGTCGCGGTAGTCCCTGAGGAGCTCGGCGCCGGTGCGCTGGTCCTCGGGCGCTGGCGGCTCCGAGGGCTTCGGGCTCGGGACGTCGGGCGCGGGTGCCGAGCTCGGCGCGCTCGCGGGTGGTGCGGAGCTGGGGCCGTCGTCGAGCACGTCACCGGCCAGCGCGACGCCCAGCGCGATCACGGTGACGCCGGCGACCGTGCCCCCTGTCACGAGCCACCGGTGCAGGCCGAGCCGGCGGTGACCGCGAGCGAGGTCGTCCTCGAGCGGCACGTGCGGGGTGCGGATGGTGGCGCCGAGCTGGTGGAGGCGCCTGTCGATGTCGTTCATGAGTGCTCTCCCGGGGTCGCGTCCACCGACAGCGCCTCGCGCAGGTGCGCGAGCGCATCGGAGGTCTGGCTCTTCACCGTCCCGGGGCTGATCCCCAGGTCGGCCGCGGTCTCGTCGACGGACAGGCCCCAGTAGTGCCGCAGCACCACCACGCGCCGTTGTCCGGGAGCCAGCCCCCGCAAGGCGGTCCAGAGAGCATCGGAGTCCTCGGGCGCGACAGCGCCCTCGACCGGCCGGTCGAGCGCCGACCCCGGATCCGGCTCGACCGGGCGCTCCCGCCGCCACGGACGGCGGGTCTCGTCGATGTGCGCGTTGACCACGATCCGTCGGGCGTAGGCGTCGACGGAATCGAGGCGTGAGGCCCGCGGCCAGGCGGCGTAGAGCTTGGTCAGCGCCTGCTGCACGATGTCCTCGGCCCGGTGGGCGTCGCCGCAGAGCAGGTACGCCGTCCGGTAGAGGTGTGCCCGTCGTTCGACGACGTACTCGCCGAAGTCCCGGTCGCGCTGCGCCCGCTTGGTCATCTGGCCCCCACTCCGATGTTCTCTTCTACCTCCTGAACGGGAGCCGCGCGCACCGGGTTGGGCCCGTCGCTTGAGCAATTTCGAAGTCCGTCGGTTACCCTGAATCTCAGATTGTCTGACAATCTTTCCCGGCCCCGAGGGGCCCGCCATCCGAGGAGAGGAGTGACCCGATGACCGCCGCACTCAGTGACCCGCCCGCCGCCGCGTCTGCCGAGGAGTTCGACCGCGCCGAGGCCCGCACCGCACACAACTACCACCCGCTGCCGGTAGTGCTGTCCAACGCCGAGGGCGCCTGGATGACCGACGTCGACGGCCGTCGCTTCCTCGACCTCCTGGCGGGCTACTCCGCGCTCAACTTCGGGCACTCCCACCCGCTCCTGGTCGCCTCGGCGCACGCGCAGCTCGACAAGCTGACGCTGACCAGCCGGGCGTTCGTGCACGACAAGTTCGCCGACTTCTGCGCTGCGCTGGGTGACCTCTGCGGCAAGGAGCTGGTGCTGCCGATGAACACCGGCGCCGAGGCGGTCGAGACCGCCATCAAGGTCTCCCGCAAGTGGGGCTACGAGGTCAAGGGCGTGCCCGCCGACCAGGCGCAGATCATCGTCGCCTCCGGCAACTTCCACGGCCGCACCACCACCATCGTCGGCTTCTCCGACGACCCCGATGCCCGCGACGGCTTCGGGCCGTTCACGCCCGGCTTCGTGACCGTGCCCTACGGCGACCTGGCCGCACTCGAGGCAGCCATCACCGACACCACCGTCGCCGTCCTTATCGAGCCGATCCAGGGCGAGGGCGGCGTGGTCATCCCGCCGGACGGCTACCTGCGCGGCGTCCGCGAGGCCTGCACCCGCAGCAACGTCATCTTCGCGGCCGACGAGATCCAGGCCGGCCTGGGCCGCACCGGTCGCACGTTCGCGTGCGACCACGAGGACGTCGTCCCCGACATGTACGTCCTGGGCAAGGCGCTCGGCGGCGGCATCGTCCCGGTCTCCGCCGTGGTCGCCAACCGCGACGTGCTCGGCGTGCTCCAGCCCGGCCAGCACGGCTCGACGTTCGGTGGCAACCCGCTGGCCTGCGCGGTCGGCACCACCGTCGTCGAGATGCTGCAGACCGGCGAGTTCCAGGCCCGGGCCGCCGAGCTGAGCATCCTGCTGCGCGAGCGACTCGAGGCGATGATCGGTCACGGCGTGGTCGGCGTACGCGTGCGAGGGCTGTGGGCCGGCGTCGACATCGACCCGGCGATCGGCACCGGCCGCGAGGTCTGCGAGGCGCTGATGGCCCGCGGCGTGCTCGCCAAGGACACCCACGGCTCCACGATCCGCCTCGCCCCGCCCCTGGTGATCTCGCCGGAGGACCTGGTCTGGGGTCTCGACCAGCTGGCGGCCGTCGTCAGCCGCTGACCGGCGAGGAATCACCGGTCGACCGGCGATTCCTCTACTTGTCCGGTGTTGCAACGCCAGACAAGTAGAGGGAACGCCGGACAAGTGCGCGCCGAGGTCACCCGCCGACGGTCGCAACCAGGGCTGGGAGGGACTGCGCCAGCAGGTCGTCGAGCTCCTGGCGGGTGACGCCAGCTGGGTCCTTGGCCCACGACAGCACCAGCGCCTCGGACATCGACGCCCAGCCGCGGACCACCAGCCGGGTGGTCGGGGTGTCGGCGAGCAGCTCCTCGAGGGCGTCCTCGGTGAAGACCCGGTCGGTGAGCACGGCGAGCGCGTCGTCGTAGATCCGGCGCAGCGCCTCGTTGCCGCTGGCCGCGCCCTTGACCAGCGAGAGGTAGCCCTCGTAGTTGGCGACGACGTAGTCGACGTACGCCGTCATGGAGGCGAGCAGCCGCTCCAGCGGCTCTCCCTCGGCGGGCGGCGCAGTCTGCTCGATCAGGTCGTCGGCGGCACGTCGGACGACGGCCTCGTGGAAGTCGTGCTTGTTGCCGAAGTAGTGGTAGAGCAGCCCGCGGGAGATGCCGGCCTCCTCGGCGAGCAGGTCGATCGACAGCTCGTCGAGCGAACGGGTGGCGAGCAGCCGGACGCCGAGGTCGAGCAGCTGGGCTCGCCGCTCGTCGGGGCTCAGCCGGTTGCGGGGGCCGCGGCCGGAGGACCGTGTGGTTACCGTCACGAGCACCACTCTATTGACAGATGTTCAATAGCGCCAATAGCGTCGTTCCCATGGCTAAAGCTCCCTCCGCTCCCGCCCGCGAGGTCGACCACCTGATCATCGGTGCCGGCTTCGCCGGGCTCTGTGCCGCCATCAAGCTGCAGGAGGCGGGTGAGACCGACTTCCTGGTGATCGAGAAGGGCGACGACGTCGGCGGCACCTGGCGCGACAACACCTACCCCGGCGCGGAGTGCGACGTCCCGAGCCAGCTCTACTCCTACTCCTTCGCCCCCAACCCCGACTGGTCGCGGTCCTTCTCGCCGCAGCCGGAGATCCAGGCCTACATCAAGCGGGTGGC
>DASTDJ010000067.1:0-4661 GCA_035710425.1 Nocardioides sp. | reverse complement strand
TGGCGCGTCGATGGTGACAGTAACACTGTCACGATGCGGGTGGTTCGGCCCGTCCGAGGGCGCACGGACCCGTGTGGGACGCTCCTGGGCGTGACTGAGACCAACTACCGGGTCGCCGTGATCGGCGGCACCGGCCCCCAGGGCAAGGGGCTCGGCTACCGGTTCGCCCGCCACGGCCACACCGTGGTCATCGGCTCCCGGGCCGCGGAGAAGGCGGTGCTGGTGGCGGCGGAGGTGACCGAGCGGCTGTCGGAGGTGGTCGGGGCCGGAGAGGTGTCCGGCGCGGCCAACGCCGACGCGTGCACCGACGCCGACGTGGTGCTCCTCGCCGTGCCCTACGACGGCCACGACGAGCTGGTCGCCACGCTTCCGCTGGCGGGCAGGATCGTGGTCTCGTGCGTGAACCCGCTGGCCTTCGACAAGGCCGGTCCCTACGGACGGGTCGTCGACGGTGGCGAGGGCTCGGCCGCCGAGTCGGCCCAGCGGATCGCCCCCGACGCACAGGTGGTGGGCGCGTTCCACCACGTCTCCGCGGTCACCCTCTGGCGCGAGGACGGCTACCTCGCCGACGAGGACGTGCTGGTCTGCGGCGACTCGGCCGAGGCGAAGCAGGTCGTCATGGAGCTCGCCCGCTGCGTGACCGGGCGCGACGGCGTCGACGCCGGCCGGCTCCGTCTGGCCCGCCAGCTCGAGCCGCTCACCGCCGTACTGATCTCGATCAACAAGAAGTACAAGACCCACTCCGGGGTCCGGATCTCCGGCGTCTGAGCCTCAGCGCAGGCCGAGCGCGTCGCCCAGGGCTCCGGCGAGCTCCGCGGCCCGTGTGGTGCTGATGTGGCCGCGGTCGCGGTAGGCGATCGTCGAGCCGATCACGACCGGGCAGAGACCGTCGGCACACAGCCAGGACGTGGGGTCGATGGTCTCCACGCCGGCCCGGTCGGCGGCCACCATCGACGCGTCGCGCATCCGGGTGCTCTGGTCGGCCGGCTCGAACAGGCAGTCGCCGAGCTCGGCGCCGGCCGCTGCGAGGCAGCTGCCGGGGTCGTCGGGGAGCCGTGGTGTGTCGGCGAGCAGGACCAACCGATCGGCGTACGGCGAGTACGCCGCGAACGCGTCCGCGAAGCCGACCTCGAGGCCCTCCTCCACGAGGTCCAGGTCCTCCACCAGCTCGCCGTCCTGGTAGATCCCGTGCGGCGGGGGGGACGTCGCCACCACGAGGAGGTCGGGGCTCAGCTCGGCCACCTGCTCGGCGACCCAGTCGTGGAACTCCCCGCACTCGGGCCAGTGCGCGCCGGACACCACCCGACCGGGGTCGACGAAGGCAGCGGTGCACTGGGGCTTCACGAGGTAGTAGGCGGCGTACCCGGCCTCCCCGGCGATCTGCTCGAACGCCGGGATCCACTGGCGAGCGTGCGAGTCGCCGGTCACGACGATCACCCGCTCCGCGTCGGCGTCGCCGCGGCGGCACAGCGCATCGACGTCGTCCTCGGTGTAGTCGCACTCGCCGACGTCGGCGACGTCGTCCTCGAGGTCGAGCAGGTCAGGGGTGAGGTCGCTCGGGATCGGCCACCCCTCCTGCGCCGCCTGCACCGATGCCTCGACCAGCGCCTCGGGTGACGAGTCGTCCTCGCCGAACGCCTCCGCGGTGACGGCCGGGTCGTTGCCGTGCTCACCACCGCGGTGCTCCGACCAGGCCCAGCCGGCGAGCGCGGTCGGCAGCACCAGCACGAGCGATGCGGGGTAGAGCACCAGGGCCCTGCGGGGGAGTCGCCAGGTCCGACCGGTGCGGAACGGCGTCTCCACGAAGCGGAAGGTGAGGTAGCCCAGCACGAACGTCGCCGCGACCGCGGCCAGCGTCTCGGTGACCGTGAGGTCGCGCTGCAGACGGGTCACGGGCAGCACCAGCAGCGGCCAGTGCCACAGGTAGAGCGAGTAGGACCAGTCGCCGACCGCGCGGAGCGGACGCACGGCCAGCGCGCGACTGACCGTCGACGGCGCCCCGCGCGAGGCGCCGGCCACGACCAGCGCCGCTGTGCCGAGCACCGGCAGCGCGGCGAGGTGGCCGGGGAACGTGATGCCCTCGTCGTACGTCGTCAGCGCGACCGCGATCGCCGCGATGCCGGCCCAGCCCAGCACCTCCGCCGGCCAGCGCCGCCGCATGGTCCGGCCGGCATGGAGGAGCACGGCGACCGCCGCTCCGACCGCGAGCTCCCAGGCCCGCGTCAGGCTCGAGAAGTACGCCGACCCGGGCGAGTCGGCGGTGTCCACGACCGACCACGCCAAGCTGGCAGCGCCGATCAGAAGGATGGCGGCGAGCAGTGCGCGCGTGGGCACCGCCCGGCCCCCGCCGCGGCGTCGGGCGACCAGCACGATCAGGCCCACCACCAGCGGCCACACGAGATAGAACTGCTCCTCCACCGCGAGCGACCAGTAGTGCTGCAGGGGAGAGGTGGCCTGCTCCTGCGCGAAGTAGTCGGCGCCCTCGAGGGCGAAGTGGATGTTGGCCGCGAACAGCGCGGTCCAGATCGCGTCTCGCGCGACGTCGATCGCGTCGAGGAAGCCGAGGTAGAGCACCGCGGCGACCACGGTGGCCAGCAGCACCACGGTGGCGGCGGGCAGGATCCGCCGGGCGCGACGGGCGTAGAAGCCCATCAGTGACAGCCGGCCGGAGCGCGCGGCCTCGCTCAGCAGCAACCCGGTGATCAGGAAGCCGGAGATCACGAAGAAGACGTCGACGCCGACGAACCCGCCCGACACCGCACCGGCGTGCCCGACGATGACGGCGAGCACGGCAACCGCCCGCATTCCTTGGACGTCTCCTCGGAATGCGGTGCCCCGGTCTGACGCCCCATCGTTCATCCTGGGGCTCAGGGTATCGAGCAGGGTCGCTACCGTCGGCCGTTCCAGCTGTCCCAGAGCGCGGCGTAGGGACCGCCGGCCGCCACCAGGTCGTCGTGGGGGCCGAACTCCGAGATCACGCCGTCCTCCACGACCGCGACCCGGTCGGCGTCGTGGGCGGAGAACAACCGGTGCGCGATCGCGATGACCGTCCGCCCCTCGAGCACGGCGGCGAGCGAGCGCTCCAGGTGTCGCGCGGCGCGCGGGTCGATCAGCGAGGTCGCCTCGTCGAGCACCAGCGTGTGCGGGTCGGCGAGGACCAGGCGCGCGAGCGCGATCTGCTGCGCCGGGGCGGCGGTCAGCGCACGACCGCCGGAGCCGACCACGGTGTCCAGGCCGTCCGGCAGAGCCAGCACCCACTCGAGCGCGTCGACCGCATCGAGGGCGTCGAGGATGTCGGCGTCGGTGGACTCCGACGGGGCGGCGAGCGCGAGGTTCTCGCGCAGGGTGCCGACGAAGACGTGGTGCTCCTGGGTCACCAGTGCGACGTGACCGCGCAGGTCGCCCAGCGGCAGCTCGACCAGCCCCACTCCGCCGACGGTGACCGCGCCGGTGCGCGGCGGATGGATGCCGGCGAGCAGCCGACCGAGCGTCGACTTCCCGGCACCCGAGGGGCCGACCATCGCGATCCGCTCACCGACCCCGACGGACAGGTCGACGCCGTGCAGGACGTCCCGGCCCTCGACGTAGGCGAACCGCACGTCGTCGGCGTCGATCTGCTCGCCGCGTGGCTGCCGGCCGCTGACCTCCCGGTCGTCGGGCACGTGAGCGACGCCCAGCAGCCGGGACAGCGAGGCCGCGCCCATCTGCAGCTCGTCGAGGATCGACACGATCCGGTCGACCGGGTCGATCAGCATCTGCACGTAGAGCGTGGCCGCGGTGACGTCGCCGAGCGACACGTGGCCCTGGGTGTAGAGGTAGCCGCCGAACACGAGCGTGCAGACGGTCGGCAGCAGGTAGCTGATCTCCATGCTGGGGAAGAACACGGTGCGCAGGTAGAGCGTGTAGCGCTCGGCGTCGTAGGACTCCTTGATGTCGCGGTCGATGGATCCGATCCGCTCCTCGCCCAGGCCGAGCGCCTCGACGCTGCGGGCGCCCTCGACGGTCTCGGTGAGCGTCGCGTTGATGGCGGAGTACGACGCACTCTCCCGGAGGTAGCCGTCCTTGGCGCGCGCGAGGTACCACCGCAGCCCGATCACCAGCGGCGGGACGCCCAGGGCGCAGGGGAGTGCCACCCACCAGCCGACGCTCAGCGCCGCCGCGAAGGTGAGGACCGCGGTGACCACGGCGATCGTCCACTCCGGCAGCGCCCAGCGCACCGACCAGCCCAGCTGCTCGACGTCGCGGCTGGTGCGGGTGAGCAGGTCGCCGGAGCCGGCGGACTCGACGACGCCGACCGGGAGCGCGAGGGCGTTGCCCACGAAGTCCTCGCGGAGCTCGGCCAGCACCTGCTCGCCGAGCACCTGGCTGACGTAGCGGGCGTAGCGGGTGAGCACCGACTGGAGCACCAGGAACCCGGCGAGCAGCCCGATGATGCGGTCGACGTGGCCAGTCGTGGTGCCGTCCTCGACGGCCTCCACCAGGTCACCGAGCAGTCGGGGCGCGGCCAGCGCCGCGACCGCGGCCAGGACGTGGAGCAGCACCGCTCCACCGAGCAGGCGCGGGTGCCGGTGGGCCAGGGTGCGCACGTAGCCGCGCATCGCTCGGCCGTCGGCCACGGGGAGCATGGTGGTGGTCATCGGAGCGCCTCCGACGGCTGGAGC
>DASTDJ010000066.1:0-9930 GCA_035710425.1 Nocardioides sp. | reverse complement strand
GGTCTCGTTGGCCTGCTTGAGGGACAGCGAGATCCGGCGACGCTCGAGGTCGATGTCGATGATCTTGACCATGACGTCGTCGTTGACCTGGACGACCTGCTCCGGGATCTCCACGTGGCGCTCGGCCAGCTCGGAGATGTGCACCAGGCCCTCGATGCCCTCCTCGACCCGCACGAACGAGCCGAACGGCACCAGCTTGGTGACCTTGCCGGGCACGATCTGACCGATCTGGTGGGTGCGGGCGAAGTGCTGCCAGGGGTCCTCCTGGGTCGCCTTGAGCGACAGCGAGACCCGCTCGCGGTCCATGTCGACGTCGAGCACCTCGACGGTGACCTCGTCACCGACGGTGACGACCTCGCTCGGGTGGTCGATGTGCTTCCAGGACAGCTCGGAGACGTGCACCAGGCCGTCGACGCCGCCGAGGTCGACGAACGCACCGAAGTTGACGATCGACGAGACGACGCCCTTGCGGATCTGGCCCTTCTGCAGCTGGGTCAGGAAGCCGTGGCGCACCTCGGACTGGGTCTGCTCCAGCCACGCGCGGCGGGACAGCACGACGTTGTTGCGGTTCTTGTCGAGCTCGATGATCTTGGCCTCGAGCGTCTGGCCGACGTACGGCTGGAGGTCGCGCACCCGGCGCATCTCGACCAGCGAGGCGGGCAGGAAGCCGCGCAGCCCGATGTCGATGATCAGGCCGCCCTTGACGACCTCGATGACGGTGCCCTCGACGACGCCGTCCTCCTCCTTGACCTGCTCGATGGTGCCCCAGGCGCGTTCGTACTGCGCGCGCTTCTTGGACAGGATCAGGCGGCCTTCCTTGTCCTCCTTCTGGAGGACCAGGGCCTCGACCTTGTCGCCGACCTCGACGACCTCGTTGGGGTCGACGTCGTGCTTGATCGAGAGCTCGCGGGAGGGGATGACTCCCTCGGTCTTGTAGCCGATGTCGAGCAGGACCTCGTCCCGGTCGACCTTCACGATGGTGCCGTCCACGATGTCACCGTCGTTGAAGTACTTGATGGTCGCGTCGATCGCGGCGAGGAACTCCTCTTCGGAACCGATGTCGTTGACCGCCACCTGGGGCGCGTCGAGGTCCTGAGGAGTGGAGATGGTGCTCGTCATAAGGGAGTGGATTCCTTGGGTGGGCAGATGTCGTGCGGGCACGCGTGAAGTCCGTTTCACTACCGGTTGGGATAGCGAGCGAGAGTCCGCTCCGTCTGGAACTCGGGCAGACCGCAGGCGCAAGCGTCAACTTTACGCTGCGCGCGGTGGCCGAGTCCAACTGAGGACCCCTCCTCCGACCCCCGCAGTAGGGTCGATGTGTGCGGGTGGAGCGTCGGCCGGTCGGCGAGCCCGAGTCCCGGAGGGCCAACGGGCCGGACTGGGACCGCTATGCCGACGAGTACCAAGCCACCCATGGTGCCTTCCTCGGTGACATCGGCTTCGTCTGGGGCCCCGAGGGGCTGACCGAGGAGCAGGCCGGCGTCCTCGGCGACGTCAGCGACAAGGACGTGCTCGAGGTGGGCTCCGGGGCTGGCCAGTGCTCGCGCTGGGTGCGCACCAAGGGCGGCCGTTCGACTGGTCTGGACCTCTCCCACCGACAGCTCCAGCACTCGCGCCGGATCGACGAGGAGAGCGGCGTGCGGGTGCCCTCGGTGCTCGGCACCGCTACCCAGCTGCCGTTCGCCGACGGCTCCTTCGACGTGGTGTTCTCGTCGTTCGGCGCGCTGCAGTTCGTCAGCGAGCTCGACATCGCGGTGGCGGAGACGGCCCGGGTGCTCCGGCCCGACGGCCGCTTCGCGTTCTCGATCACCCACCCCACCCGCTGGATGTTCCCCGACGACCCGACCGAGGAGGGCCTGCTCGCGAGCCAGTCCTACTGGGACCGGACGCCGTACGTCGAGGTGGACGACGACACCGGCGAGGTGACCTACGTCGAGCACCACCGCACGCTCGGCGACTGGGTGGAGCTGCTGGCCAACGCCGGCTTCGCGATCACCCGCCTGGTGGAGCCCGAGTGGCCCGAGGGCCACGACCGGGTCTGGGGAGGGTGGTCGGAGACGCGCGGCCGGTTCACCCCGGGCACCGCCATCGTCGCTGCTGACCTGCTGCTCCCCCGGTCGTAGAGTTCGCGGGTGGACGAGGAGGAGATCCGCCGGTCGGCGGCGCTGGAGCAGCGGCACTGGTGGTACGCCGAGCGCCGGTCCCTGGTACGCCGGCTGGTCGCTCCGCTCACCCCGGGAAAGGCCCTCGACGTCGGCTGCGGCGGTGGCGGCAACACCGCTGTCCTCCGTGACCTCGGCTGGCAGGTCGCCGGCCTGGAGTACTCCCCCGTCGCCGCCCCGATCGCCGCGCGCCGCGGCCTGCCCGTGGTCCGGGCCGACGCCCGCCGGCTGCCGATCCGCGACGAGTCGCTCGACCTGGTGATGTCCACGGACATGTGGGAGCACATCGACGACGACGAGGCTGTGGCCCGCGAGACCGTGCGGGTGCTGCGTCCCGGCGGCCGCGCCCTCGTGGCGGTGCCGTGCAGCATGAAGCTGTGGAGCGGGCACGACGTCGCCCTGGGCCACATGCGGCGCTACGAGCGCGACGAGCTGGTCGACCTGATGGAGGGCGCGGGGCTCGACGTCATCGACGTGATGTCGTGGAACGTGCTCCTGCGGCCCGTGGCCAGGGCTCGGCGCAAGCGCCGGGTCACCAGCCAGAGCGAGATGGAGCCGGTCCACCCGGTGCTGAACGTCGGCCTCCGGACCGCGGTCGCCTCCGAGCGGTTCCTCCCCGTACGCCGACTGCCCGGCATCAGCCTGGTCGCACGGGCCGTGAAGCGCTGACGCCGTGAGCCGCGAATGGGTGGCCGACCCCGGCATCGGCTGGCGGATCCTGCTGACGGCGTACCTCTCCGAACCGCCGGATGCGGGCAACGTCCTCGGCCGCTTGACCGAGCTCGCCGCCAGGCAGGGGTGGGAAGGCACCGTCGAGGTGCGCAGCGACGACGACGTCGATGCGCTGCGTGCCCGCCTCGTCGACGGCCCTGCGCCGGTCATCGCCGGCATCGCGGGCCCGGCGCTCGTCGTCTCCGCCCACCACGCCTCAGTGGACGGACTCGGTCTGCTCGACGTGATGGCCGCGGCGACGGGTCGCCCGGTGGCGTCCCGGGTCCGTGGCGTCGGAGAGCGCCCGACCCGCGGCAGCTTCGCGCGGACCGCGTTCCGGCGGCTGGCGGAGGCGGCGTTCCGGCCCCCCGCGCGGGTCGCCACCCCCGACGGAGTGGTGGCCAGCGGCGATGTGTTCGCCGAGCTCACCGTGTCGGGCTCGTGGCGCACCGCCGAGGTCGTGACCGCCGCCGTCCAGGGGGTGCTCCGGCACAACGACGCGGCGGGCCGCGACACCCGGCACCTCGCCGTCGCCGTCGGCGCCGGACGCCCGCGGGAGGGCGACGACGACCGGATCACCGACCGCAGCGCCCTGATCCGGCTGACCGACCTCGAGGATGCGACGGCTCAGGAGATCGAGGAGCGGCTCCGCACCGCACCGCTGGAGGCCCCGCCCACAGGCGGCCGGCCCACCACGGCTCGGCTGATGGCCGGCGGCATGCGGCTGCTCTCCCGGCGCCTCGGCTCGACCCTGTTGGTGTCGCACCTCGGCGAGGTCACCGCCGAGCAGGCGACCGGGCTGGCCTTCCACCCGGTGACCGCCGGCGGCACCGGCCTGTCGCTCGGCGCGGTCGGGCTGCACGGCTCGACCACGCTCACGCTCCGGGCCCGGGCCGGCCACTGGGACCGACCCGGGTTGGCCGGGCTGCTGAGCGAGATCGCCGCCGAGCTGGGGTGACCGCCGTCAGGCGCTGACGAGGTGCTTGTGGTCCTCGTTGGTGGGCTGCTCGCCCTGGCGGCGACGCAGGAGCACGCCACCACCGATAGCGAGCAGACCCAGCACGACCGCCCCGATCGGGAACACCCACTCGGCGAGCCGCAGGAGGGTGGCCCGGGTCTGGACCTTGTCGAGGCTGTCGCCCTGCGACTTCTCGGTGTACTGGACGGTGCCGACGAACGCGGGCACCTCGGTGCCGTCGTAGGACAGGACCTGGTTGCGCTCCTCGACCCGGTTGAGCGGCGCGCCGGTGGTGGGCTCGATGTAGAGCGTGCGCGTCATCTCGTAGATCATCTCGGCCTCGACGCTGTCCTCCTCGGAGTCGAAGACCGACCCGGGGACCTCGAGGGTGTCGATCACGGTGGGCTCGATGGTCTGCACGAACTTGTAGACCGTGGTGCCCTCGAGCTCCTCCTCGCCCTCGTAGACGGCGGGGGTGGCCTCACCCAGCTCGGAGTCCCACTGGTCGTAGTCCTTCTTCTGGGTGTCGAAGGGGAACTTGTAGATCTGGCCCTCGCGGGTCACGTCGACCTGCTCGATGTCGCCTTCCTCGTTCTCGACCTCCTCGAAGCTGGCCTCGGGGTAGTCGGCGGCGGCACCGGTGTTCTCGTCGAACGGCGTGAGCTCGCGGGACTGCTGGAACGGCTCGTCCCAGCCGACCGGCGTGGTCGTCACGTTGTTGGCCCACACCACGACGCCATCGGGCGCGTCGGGGTAGTCACCCGCGACCGTGTGCGAGCTGATCTCCAGGTCGACGGTCTCGGGCGCGAGCACGTCGGGGTCGGAGTTGAAGATGGTGGCGCCGGTGGCCTCGAGGTAGGTGGTCGAGTCGTAGTTCATGGGCACCACGGCAAGCGTGGGAACGGCGTAGACCTTGATGAGCACTCCCGCCACGACCAGGAACGCTCCCAGTCCGATCAGGACGGGGCTGATGATTCGACGCATGACGGGTGTTACCTCTCGATGTGAATGTGTCCGGCTCGGACGTGTCCGAGCTCCTCTTCGACCAGGGCTCGTGCCTGCTCGTGCATGTGCGGCCAGCTGAACGCGGTGGCCCACGCGAGGCAGGCCTTGACGGTGAGTGCGAGGTTCTCCGGCTCCTCCAGCTCGCGGAGGGCGGTCCGGACCTGGTCGGTGATCCGCTGCTGGACCACCGCGAGGTCGGCCGAGTCGGGCACCAGCCAGCCGGTGATCTCGTCGCGCACCGAGTCACGGAGCCCGGGGACGTCGCGGGCGACGGTCGGTACGCCGTAGCCGGCCGCGTCGATCACGGCCTGGCCCCAGCCCTCGACGTCGGAGGCGCAGACGTGCAGCGCGGCCCCGCGCAGCAGCCGCTCCTTGGCGTCCTCCTCCAGGTAGCCGTGGAAGGTGACCCGGTCGGTGAGGCCGAGACGCTCGGTCAGCTCCTCGAGCCGGGGGCGGTCGGGACCCTTGCCGCAGACGTCGAGGCGTAGGTCCGGCCGCTCGTCGCGGAGCGCGTGCAGCGCCTGCAGGACCAGGTCGACCCGCTTGTGCGGCACCAGCCGCCCGAGCACGACCAGGCGGTCGACGTCCTTCGCCTCGGCGAGGCCGTCGTGCTCCGCCGCGTCCTTCGCACCGTTGGCGAGGATGCCGACCGGGCCTTTCCAGCCCAGCTGCGTCTGCATCTCGCGACGGGTGGACTCCGACACCGCGACCGTCGCCCGACCGCGGTAGACGAGAGGCATCACGACGCGCTCGAGAGTGCGCCCGATCCAGGCCAGCGGGGTCGGGAAGTAGGTGCGGAACTGCTCCTGGTGCACGTGGTGGAGCACCAGCACCACCGCGGTGTCACGGCGTACGAACAGCGGTGAGAACGCCGGGATGCCGCACTCGGGGTCGATCACGATGTCGAGCCGGCGCCGGCGCTGCAGCAGCCTGAGCGCAGCGTGGGCATAGAACGTGAACGGACCGCCACCGCGCCGGATCTCGATGCCTTCGCGGATCTCTGCGATGCGCTGTCCCTGCTCGCGCGCGGTCAGGAACTCCACCCGCACGCCGGCCGCGCGGAGCGCCTTGGCGTACTCCCAGGCGTAGCGCTCGGAGCCGCCGGCGAGGCTGTGCCAGGGGTCGCGCCAGTTGACGACGACGGCCCGGAGGCCGGCCAGCGGGGACAGGGTGTGCGTCATGTCAGGCCTCCGCCGCCACGGTGGACAGCGCCGCCACGGGCACCGGCAGTGCGGTGGCCGGCACGGTGCGGCGGTCGCGACGGGTGCGCAGGGCGATCATGGCCAGGCTGCCGAACGAGCCGGCGCCGTGGCGGATCGGGTCGAACGTCGAGCCGGGTACGTCGGTCCAGGTCACCGGGAACTCGTCGATCCGGGCGCCGAGGGCCTGGGCCCGGGCCAGCACCTCGACGTCGAACGAGAAGCCGGTGGTGCGCAGGTCGGCGAAGACCCGGCGGCCGAGGTCACCGGCCATCAGCTTGAAGCCGCACTGGGTGTCGACCACGCCGGGGACCACGCGGGCGGTGCAGGCGCGGTAGGTGCGGGCGCCGCGCTCGCGGACCCAGCTGTGACGGGTCTCGGTGTGCGCTCCCTCGGCACCGCGGGACCCGATGGCGACGTCAGCGCCCAGCGCCAGCCGGCGGCAGGCCTCCTCGAGCGCGTCGAGTCGGGTGGCGCCGTCGGCGTCCATGAAGCCCACGACGGGTGCGTCGGTGACGGCGATGCCGGCGCGGACGGCCGCGCCCTTGCCGGGCGTCGGGCAGTCGACGACCCGCACCCGCATGGCGGGGCTGTCGGCGGCGCGGGCCACGGCGGCGGTGCCGTCGGTGCTCGCGTTGTCGACCACGACCACCTCGACGGGACGCGCCATGCTCCGCTGGTCGCGGAGATAGCGGCGCAGCTCACGCAGTGTGCGCGGCAGCCGATCCTGCTCGTTGTACGCAGGTATGACTAGTTGCAGCATCCGGACCCTCCCAAGCCAAATGCAGAAACTTTCTGCAGGTAGGGCTCAGTCGTCCGAGTACTGGAAGAGCGTGTCAGCCTTGACGGGCTTCTGGTCGGCACCCTGGATCGCCTGGACGCTGCCTACGGTCACAGCCGCGGCTGCCAGTCCCCCCACGATGGCGGAAATCACGAAGTTCATGCTGGGGTCCCCTCCCAAAGACCGTCAGCGGGTGGGCGTCACTCGACGCCGTCCCTCTCCGGGCGGAAACCTAGCAGAAAAAGACTCCCGAGTAACATTCCCGTGACAAGGATGTGACCTAGCACGATCACCGTGGTTGAGCCGGATCGGCGGTTTGCCGAGGTCACGTCGGCTCCCAGATCCACCAGCGTGAGGTCCTCGCCGTCGATGACGGTCGTCCCGTCGGGGACCGGTCCAGACCGCATGCCGTTCTCGACGACGACCCACCGGACGCCGAGGTCGCGGAGCCCCGACGCGGCGTCCTCCGCCTCCAGGGCCTCGGCCACGTCGTCGACCAGCGGGTCCTCCGACGGGATCGTGGTCCCGTCCACGAACACGCGGTCGTCGATCAGCACGTCGCCCGGTAGGTACCGCGGTGCCGGGTCGAGCACCGCGCGTCGGTCGTTCCACTCGTAGCCCCGATAGCTGCCGGCCCACGGCAGGACCACGGTGCGGCCCGGCCCGTTCTCCTGGAGATGGTCGGCCACCGCCTGCCAGTCCTGCGGGTACGTCGAGTTGTCGAGCACGCCCAGGGACCCCCAGGCCAGGCTCGGGAGGAGCAGGATCGGCGCGACCACCAGCAGCCCCACCACCGACCACATCGCCTCCCGTCCCGGCCGGACCTGGGCCTGGGCCCAGGTGACGGCGCCGGCGATGCCGGGCAGCAGCGCCAGGATCGCCGGGGCCAGGAAGCGGTGCGAGTCGCGCAGGATCGCGGCGGCCGGTACGACGTCCCCGAGCGCCTCGAGCAATGCGTCTCCACCGGGGAGCACCGGCAATGCCGCCAGGAAGAACGAGATCCCGGCGAGCAGCAGCAACCGGGGTCGCGGCCGACGGAGCAGGCCGAGCAGCGCCACCACCGTCAGCGCGCAGCTCAGCAGCACGATCAGGGCCGAGGTCCGCTCCTCGGGGACGATCGACGTCTTCCAGGTCCCGCCGAGCGAGAACAGGCTCGCGAGGGCGCCGAGCGACGACTCGCCCCGCGCGGCGAACGCGTCGAACACGTCGCCACCGGCGTCGGCACTCGCGTCGGCGAGCAGCGACGGCAACAGCCAGGAGAGGTTGGCGACCACGATCAGGCCGGCCGCCACGGCCACGTGCGCGAGCCGTTTGCGCAGCCCGAGCACCACGACGACCAGCGCGGCCATCAGGCCGCTCGAGGGGCTGCACACGGCGGAGAGCACCAGGGCCACTGCCACCGCGGGCGCGCCGCGGCGCAGGTCGCGGCGCATCCGGAGCGAGGCGAGCGCCACCCAGGGCAGCAGCAGGTAGCCGGACAGGATCGCCCACTGGCCCATCAGCAGCCGCTCGTAGACCCAGGGGTTCCAGAGCATCAGCGTGATCGCGGCCAGCCGCGCCGCCGTGCCGTGCCGCCCGACGAAGAACCCCGCCCCGATGCCCCCGGCCAGGAACGCGCCCACCAGGAACAGCCGCTGCACCAGCTCACCGGGCAGCACCTGGGTCAGCACCGACACGATCGCGTCCATCGGCACCGCTCGCGGCAGGGTGCCGTCGAGCCCGAGCCAGGCGTCCTTCCAGGGCTGCTCGGGCACGAACACCATGTCGCCGAACAGCCAGAAGCCCCAGCCGGTGAGCAGCGGGCCCAGGATCACCGCGGTGAGCAGGGCGGACCACACCGCGTCGATGCGCCTCATGCCGGAGGCGCCTCGGGCTCGTCGCGCGGGGCGAGGAAGGCAGCGACCAGGCCGAGAGCCACCGCGGCGCCCGTCACCAGGTCGACGGCGTTGGCGGGCAGCACGGCGTCCTGCGCGACCCGGATCACGAAGGCCAGGACCGCGCCGAGCAGGGCGACGGTCACGACGGCGACGACCAGACGAGGACGCCTGGCGAGGAGCACCCCGAGCAGCGCCCCGCCCGCGACGATCGGCCCGCCGACGGCGTACGCCGCCAGCACGGCGAGGCATCGTCCGGCGACCGCCCACCGACGAGACGTGCCGCGGTGCGGCTTGGGTGCTTCGGTGGTGGCCGGCTCGGTGAGCCGGTGGCGCAGCGCGATCCAGACCGCCCACAGGAGGACCAGTCCGAGCAGCACCAGCCCGCCGATCAGGGTGACCAGGTAGCCGCGCTGAGGCTCGAAGCTCAGCACCACCTCACCCGAGGTGTCCTCCGGCAGCACCCAGCCCTGCGACCAGCCGTCGACCTGGACCGGCTCGAGCTCGTCGCCGTCGACCCGGGCGGCCCAGCCCTCGTTGAAGTTCTGCGGCATGGAGAGGATCGCCTCCTCCCCCGGCCCCACGTCGAGCACATGCCGGGTGTCGTCGGAGTCGACCACTCGCACCAGACGGGAGCGGGAGACCGACGCGTGGGGCCCGACGGCGGCCAGCGAGAGCGACACCGGCTGGAACTGCTCGGTGGACCTCAGCACCAGCCGGTGCTGGCCCGCGGCCAGCCGGATCCGGGGGCCGCACGGCCGCACCGCCAGCTGGCCGGCGGCGGCCACGGACCCGATCCGTCCCTCGACGCGGGTCGGCACCTCGATGCCGTCGACGACCAGCGGCGGCCCGAAGCCACAGATCGCGCCGGTCTTCCCGGCGCCGTTCAGGGGCACCTTCAGCCGCGCGGAGCGGAGCCGCAGCTCGCCGATGCCGAGGGTGAACACGTCGTCGCCCGGTCGGCTGAACGTGATCGTGAAGTTGCGCCCGGACAGCGGCTCGAACCGGCCGTCGCCCTCCAGGTCGACGACCCGCTCCTCGCCGTCCGCCTCGATCACCGCGCGGGTCGGGCGCTCGGCGATCGCGGCCGGACCCGTCACCTCGATCCGGTGCATCCTGCGCCGCTCCGGCAGCTCGACCGTAAGGGTCGGCTCCGGATCGCGGGGGTCGGCGACCCAGGAGGTCGTCGGGTCGCGGTCGTGCACCATCCGCGGCGAGACCGTGGTGTCCTCGCCCAGCC
>DASTDJ010000065.1:0-15622 GCA_035710425.1 Nocardioides sp. | reverse complement strand
CACGCCGCCGAGTCGGCCGGGCTGATGGCCGGCCCCTCTCTGCGGGCGCTCGCGGACACCGCCCCCGAACCGTGGCGGGCCATCCTGCTCGACCACCACGTCGCGTTCCTCACCCTCACCTCCGAGATCGCGGCCCTCGCCGAGTCCAACCGGCACCTGATCACCAGCGGCTACCAGGCCGCCCGCGAGGTGCTCACCGAGCTCGGCGGCGCCGACACCTACACCCCTGACGGGGAGCCGGGTGCCGCCGCCACCGGACCTCGCCTGCTCGATCGGAGCCTGTGACATGAGCGGGTCGTTCTCATCGCTGATGAGTCCGTTGTCCGCACTCCGTTACAGCAGTACGGCGCTGGACATCGCCTCCGCGAACATCGCCAACGCCCAGACCGAGGGCTACACCCGCCGGGTCGTCGACTCGGTGTCGGTGGGTGCCCCGGGCATGGCCGCGATGTGGTCCCGCTACAACAGCGCTGTCGGCGGTGTCGAGGTGGTCGGCATCCGCCGCAGCACCGACCTGCTCCTGGACAGCCGGGTCCGGCACGAGCACGCCACGCAGGCGTTCCTCGACCAGCGGACCGCCGTCCTCCAGCGGCTCGAGTCAGGCATCGGGGAGCCCGGTGACGACGGCATCGCCGCGGTGCTCGCCGACCTCAGCGCCGCCTGGCACGACCTGGCCAACAACCCCGGTGGCGACGCCGCGCGGAGCCAGGTGCTGGCCGTGGCCGCGACGCTCGCGAACGCCGTACAGATCCAGGCGCGCAACGTGGCGACGGAGGCCTCCGACCAGCGCTCGGCGCTGCTCGCACTCGTCTCCGAGGTCAACACCGTGGCCGAGGAGCTCGCGGCGACCAACGACCACATCGTCTCGGCCCTGCAGTCCGACACCGATGCCAACGAGCTGCTCGACCGCCGCGACCTCCTCGCGCTGCGGCTCTCCGAGCTGGTGGGGGCGCAGGGCACGGTGCGGCCCGACGGAGCCATCGACATCCGGGTGCAGGGCGTCAGCCTGGTCGAGGGCAAGAACCACGGGACCATGAGCATCGCCTCCGGGGTGACCCCGACCGGTGCCGCCGACGGCTTGCCGGTCTCGCTCGAGATCGACCTCGGCGGTACGACGACCGCGGTGCCCTCGGGCGGGAACGGCGAGGTCGGCGCCGTGGTCGAGCTGCTCGACTCCACCCTGCCGGCGTACGCCACCGAGCTGAGCGACGTGGCGCGGCTGCTCGCGGACGGGATGAACACCGCGCACCAGGCCGGCTACGACCTGGACGGCAACCCGGGGACCGCACTGTTCGGCTACACCCCGGGCGACCCGGCCGGGACGCTCACCGTGCTGATCACCGACCCGCGGCAGGTGGCCGCCTCGTCCACACCGGGCGGGAACCTCGGCGGCGACAACGCGCTGGCGATGGCCGGCCTGAAGGACGCCGAGGGCGCCTACCAGCGCCTGGTCAACGACTTCGGCACCGAGGTGTCGGCCTCCCAACGCCTGGCCGCCACGCAGGCCCTGCTGACCACCCAGGTGGACCGGTCCCGCGAACAGCTCGCAGGGGTGAACCTGGACGAGGAGATGGTGGCCATGGTGGCCGCACAACGGACCTACGAGGCGGCCGCGCGGGTGATGACCGTGCTGGACTCCGTGCTCGACACGCTGATCAACCGGACGGGGCTGCTGCGGTGATGGACAGGGTCGGGACCTCACGGGTCACCCAGAACATGCTGGTCGGTACCAGCATGGCGTCGCTGCAACGGCGGATGTCCGGGCTCGCGTCGGTGCAGGAGCAGCTGTCGACGGGCAAGGTCCTCAACCGCCCGTCCGACTCGCCCACCGACACCACGGCGGCGATGCGGATGCGCTCGGCGCTGTCCGCGCAGCAGCAGTACCTGCGCAACGCCCAGGACGGTCTCGCCTGGACCGGCATGATCGACCAGACGCTGGGCAGCGTGACCGACCAGGTCCGCCGGGCCCGGGAGCTGGCGCTCCAGGGCGCCTCGAGCTCGATGTCGCCGGCGGCGCGGACGGCCCTCGCGGCGGAGGTGCGTCAGATCCGCGAGGGTGTGCTCAACGACGCCAACACCGACTACCTGGGACGCCCCGTCTTCGGCGGCACGACCACCGGGCCGCTCGCCTACGACGCCACCGGCACGTACGTCGGCCAGCCGGACCCGGTACGACGCGCGGTGGCCGACGGCGTACAGGTCCGGGTCGACGTGGCCGGGACCGATGTCTTCGGTGACGGCGCCACCTCGGTGTTCGCCGAGCTCTCCGACCTGGTCACGGCCCTGGAGACCGGCAACGAGCCGGGCATCCGCGCCGCCGTCGACGCGCTCGGTGCCCGGATGGAGACGATCGGGGCCGCCCGGGCCGGCATCGGCGCGACCGCCAACCGCCTGGAGCGGGCCGTCCAGCAGAACCAGGACACCGTCATCGACGTGACGGCGAGCCTCAGCGACATCGAGGACGTCGACCTGGCCAAGGCGATGATGGACCTCAAGGTCCAGGAGGTCGCCTACCAGGCCGCGCTGGCCGGTACGGCCAGGGTGTTGCAGCCCAGCCTCGTGGACTTCCTACGATGACCGTGACGGCACGCCCTGCCAGCCCGGCCAGGATCCGCGTGCCCCGTCTCGGAAGGAACCACGAGGTCATGACGGACACCTCCGACATCCCGGTCATCGAGTTCGTCCGGCCGATGCCCGGGTTCCCCGACAGCCATCGGTTCGCGCTCGTGCAGGTCGACGAGAGCGGTCTGCTGTCCACCCTGCGCTCGCTCGACGAGCCGGACGTGTCCTTCGTCGTGGTGCCGCCCGCGGGCTTCTTCCCGGACTACGCACCGGCCGTCGACGACGTCACGGCCGCGGAGCTCGGGATCACCCGGGCCGAGGACGTGCTGCTGCTGGTGGTGCTCAACGTCGGGGGATCGCTCGACGACACCACGGCCAACCTGCTCGCCCCGATCCTGGTGACCCACGACCGGCGCGCGTGCCAGGTGGTGCTGGACGACGGGGCGCACCCGGTGGACGCCCCACTGGTCGCGTGAGCGACGCGCGGGCTCGGCGCGGGGTCCGGTCGGGCGGCTGCGCGATAGCGTGGTCGCCATGCTGGTCCTGAGCCGTCGCGCCGGTGAGAAGGTCGTGATCGGCGACGACGTCACGATCACCGTGATCGAGGTCCGCGGTGACGTGGTCCGCGTCGGCATCGACGCCCCGCGGTCCGTGCAGGTGCACCGCTGGGAGCTGCTGGAGGAGCTGAGCCGCACCAACCGGCAGGCGGCATCCCCCGGCGACGACGCGGTCGACTCGCTGCGCGAGGCGCTGCGCGCCCGCGAGGAGTGACCCCGGCGTCGGCTTACTCAGGTCCGCACCGCTCCCGCCGATGACCCTCCTGAGAAGGAGGGCCAATGGACGACGACGCAGAGATCGTTGCGGAGTTCCTGGTCGAGAGCCACGAGAACCTGGACCAGCTCGACCGCGACCTGGTCGCGCTGGAGCAGGACCCGACCTCCCGTGACCTGCTGTCGAGCGTCTTCCGCGCCATCCACACCATCAAGGGGACCAGCGGCTTCCTGGCGTTCGGGCGCCTCGAGCAGCTGACCCACGTCGGCGAGAACCTGCTCGCGCGCCTGCGCGACGGGCAGCTCCAGCTCGACTCGGAGCTCGCAGGCACCCTGCTGCGGCTGGTCGACACGGTGCGCGATCTGCTGGCATCGATCGAGCGCACCGGCACCGACACCGACCCCGCCGTGTCCGCGGAGGCAGTGGCCGCCGAGCTCGAGCGGGCGCTGTCGGGGCCGCCGGCGGACGCCGTACCCGCCGAGATCGAGGCTGCCGAGGCCGCTCCGGTGGCCGACGAACCAGTGGCAGCCGAGCCCGAGCCAGAACCTGCGCCGGAAACCCCCGACGAGGCCGGCGCCCCGAGCATCGTCGATGCGACCGTGCGGGTCGACGTCGAGCTGCTCGACTCCCTGGTCCAGATGGTCGGAGAGCTGGTGCTCACCCGCAACCAGATCCTGCAGCGCTGCGACGACTCCGCCGACGTCGAGCTGGTCCGCGCCTCGCAGCGCCTGGACCTGGTGGCGAGCGAGCTGCAGGAGGGTGTGATGCGCACGCGCATGCAGCCGATCGGCCAGGTCTGGTCGAAGATGCCGCGCGTCGTCCGCGACCTCGCCCACCAGCTCGGCCGTGAGGTCGACCTGCGGATGGAGGGCCATGACACCGAGCTGGACCGGTCGCTGCTCGAGGCGCTCAAGGGCCCGCTGACCCACCTGGTCCGCAACGCCCTCGACCACGGCATCGAGCCACCGGAGGAGAGGGCCGCGGCCGGGAAGCCGCCGGCCGGCAGCCTCTGCCTGCGGGCTTACCACGAGAGCGGCCAGGTGGTCGTCGAGATCGCCGACGACGGCCGCGGCATGGACCCCGTCCGGATCGGCGAGATCGCCCTGGCCCGCGGGGTGGTCACCCCCGAGACGCTGCGGCGGATGGAGCCTCGCGAGCTGCTCGACCTGGTGTTCCGGCCCGGGTTCTCGACCGCCGCCACCATCACGAACGTGTCCGGCAGGGGCGTCGGCATGGACGTCGTCCGCACCAACATCGACCGGATCGGCGGCAGCGTCGACCTGGTCAGCTCGCCCGGCGCCGGCACCACCGTCCGGGTCCGGATCCCGCTCACGCTCGCGATCATCCCGGCACTCGTCGTGGGCGAGCGGGGGGAGCGGTACGCCATCCCGCAGGCCAACCTGGTCGAGCTGGTCCGCCTCGACGGCGACGACCTCGCCCAGGACCTCGAGATCGTCGCGGGCGCCCCGGTGCTGCGGCTCCGCGGCCGGCTGCTGCCCCTCGTGCACCTGGGCGAGGCGCTCGGCCGCCCCCGCACTGAGGACGGCGCGATCACCGTGGTCGTGGTGCAGGCCGACGAGTCCCGCTTCGGGTTGTGCGTCTCCGAGGTGCACGACACCCAGGAGATCGTGGTCAAGCCGATCGGCCGCCAGCTCCGCGGTCTCCCGATGTACGCCGGCGCCACGATCATGGGGGACGGCCGGGTCGCGCTGATCCTGGACGTGGCCGGGCTGGCCCCGCCGCCGAGCGCCGTCGTCGCCGAGGAGGCGGCGGGCACCGCCCAGGCCGCCACCGACACCGTCAGCCTGCTGGTGCTGGAGTCGATGCCCGGTCACCGGGCCGCACTGCCCCTCGGCTCCGTGTCGCGGCTGGAGGAGTTCCCCGCGTCCGCGATCGAGCGGACCGGCCGCACCGAGGTGGTGCAGTACCGCGACGGCATCCTGCCGCTGCTGCGGCTGGGCACCCTGGTCGGGCTGGACGAGTCGGTCGTGCCGCGCGAGCCCGACGCCCGGGTCTCGGTGGTGGTGCACGACGGTCCCTACGGGCTCGTCGGCATCGTCATCGAGAAGGTCCTGGACGTGGTGGAGCAGCAGTGCGTGCCGACCGACGTCGGCCGGCGGGCCGGGGTGCTCGGCTCGGCGGTCGTGCAGGGCCGGGTGACCGAGCTGATCGACCTCGACGCCGTGGTCGGCAACCTCGCCGTGCTGGCGGGGGTGGCCTGATGGCCACGACCGCGGTGGAGACGGCAGGCACGATCCGGGTGCCCGACCAGGTGTGCACGTTCTGGGTGGACGGGCTGTTCCTCGGCATCGCCGTCGAGCAGGTGCAGGAGGTCCTGCGCGGCCAGCCGATGACGCCGGTGCCCCGGGCGCCGGACGCCGTACGCGGCCTGATCAACCTCCGTGGCCAGATCGTGGCGGCGGTGGACCTGCGGCGCCGGCTCGGGCTGTCCCTCGACGGCCGGGACGAGCCGCTGAACGTGATCGTCAACAGCCGCGGCGAGGTCGTGTCGCTGCTGGTCGACGACATCGGTGACGTGCTGGACACCCAGGGCGTGAACGTCGTGCCGGTACCGACCAACCTCCCGGCTCCCGTTCAGGAGGTCGTGACCGGGGCGCTCCCGCTGCCCGGCTCGATCCTCCTGCTGGTCGACGCCGACCACGCCATCGACGCGTCCGCCGCCCCGGCGCTCGCCGTACTCCCTCAGCCAGACCACTCCAACGGAGGTACACCGTGACCGAGCTCGACACCCGCCCAGAGAAGAAGAACGGCAAGCGCCCCGTGGAGACGGTCGACCCGGTCGACCTGGCCGCGCTGCCCGGCGTGCTGGACGCCATCCCGACCCGGGTCATGCTCTGTGACCGCGACCTGGTGATCACCTACGTCAACGACGCCACCAAGGACGGCCTGCGCGCCCTCGCGGACTGGCTCCCGATCGGGCCGGACGAGATCGTGGGCGCGAACATCGACATCTTCCACACCGACCCCTCCCACCAGCGGCGGCTGCTCGGCGACCCGGCCCACCTGCCGCGGCACGCCGAGATCCAGGTCGGCCCGCAGACCCTCGACCTGCGGGTGCAGGCGATCTACGACGGCAGCGGCGAGTACGTCGGCGCGATGGCCACCTGGGACAACATCACCGAGCAGCTTCGCGGGAAGCGGGAGCTGGACGAGTCGGTCAGCGACTCCGCCGCGGTCAACAAGGTGCTGACCGGGCTGGCCGGTGCCACCGGTCTCGACGACGCCATCCGGCTGACCCTCGACACCGTGCGCTCGGAGTTCGGCTGGGTCTACGGGTCGTTCTGGCGGATCGACCCGCAGGCTCAGGCGCTGGTGTTCGCCCAGGAGTCGGGCGACGCCGGGCCGGAGTTCCGCAAGGTGACGCTCGAGGCGTCGTTCCCCCGCGGCGTCGGTCTCTCCGGCCGCACGTGGGCGAGCGAGGAACTGGTGTTCGTCGAGGACATCGGTGAGGTCACTGACTGCGTTCGGGCTCCTGTTGCCCAGCGGGTGGGCGTGAAGTCCGGGGTGTGCCTGCCGATCATGATGCAGGGCAGCGTGGTGGGCACGATGGACTTCTTCACCACCGAGGTCCTGCACCCGAGCGAGCAGCGGCTCAGCGCGCTGCGCAACGTCGGCCGCCTGGTCTCCCAGGCCGTGGAGCGGATCCAGCAGGAGGTCGCCGACCGCGAGGAGGCGGCCGAGGTCGCCCGCAAGGTCGAGCTCGTCCTCGAGGTGGTGCGCGCCGCCAGCGAGGGCGACCTGACCCGGACCGTGCCGGTCCAGGGTGACGACGCGGTCGGCCAACTGGCCACCGGGGTGCAGTCGCTGCTCGCGTCGATGCGCGACAGCATGGCGGCGCTCGGCCGCAACGCCGAGGTGCTCGCCGGCGCCTCGGAGCAGCTCACCGTGCTCTCGGAGGGCATGGGCGAGGGCGCCACGCTCACGTCGGAGCGCGCGGCCAGCGCCTCCAGCGCGTCAACGCAGATCTCCACCAGCATCCAGACGGTGGCCAGCGCCGCCGAGGAGATGACCGCGAGCATCCGCGAGATCGCGCAGAACGCCACCGAGGCCGCCTCGGTTGGCTCCGAGGCGGTCGGACTCGCCGGCGGCGCGCAGGAGACCGTGGCCAGTCTCGGGGAGTCGAGCGCGGAGATCGGGCAGGTCATCAAGGTGATCACCGGCATCGCCCAGCAGACGAACCTGCTCGCGCTGAACGCCACCATCGAGGCGGCCCGGGCCGGCGACGCCGGCAAGGGATTCGCGGTCGTCGCCAACGAGGTCAAGGAGCTGGCCAAGGAGACCGCGCGGGCGACCGAGGACATCGGCCAGAAGATCGACGCGATCCAGGGCGACACCCGGGACGCGGTCTCCGCGATCAGCGGCATCTCCGAGGTCATCGGCCGGATCAACGACATCCAGGCGGCGATCGCCTCGGCGGTCGAGGAGCAGACCGCCACGACCAACGAGATCGCCCGCAGCGTGACCGAGGCCGCGGCGGGTGCCGGAGGCATCGCGGAGGACGTGACGCAGGTGTCCACGGCCGCCGAGGACACCCGACAGGGCGTCGTCAACACCCAGCAGTCGGCCGGCGAGCTGGCCGCGATGGCCGCGGAGCTGAAGGAGCTGGTGGGTCGCTACTCCGTCTGACGACCTGCCCGGACGACGAGCCGGGGTGCCACCCCCCCGAGGTGTGCACCCCGGCTCGTCTCCATTTCGAGGGGCACCACATCTCGTCATCGGCCGCCGGAGACGGCTCCTGAGGAGTTTGCCTCGGTGGCCTTGAATGTTCTAGCCCACACCGTCAGGGTGATAACTCGATCTGTGGCTCTCTCGTTGACTTGGGGAACCGGAAACCACGGAAGGAACCCCAGGGAAATGGACGTCATGGAGCTGCTCGAGGTCGTACGGCCGGGTGCCCGGCGCGGCGACTACCTGCGCGTCGCGCACTCCACGACCGGACTGCCCCGGGGTCTCGAGCACGGCGAGGAAGTGGTGATCCGGACCGACGACGGCGAGTACCACTCGGCCCAGGTGGTCGGCCTCGACTTCGAGCTGGAGGACACCATCTACGGCCTGCAGGTCGGCGCCCGGCTGCCCGCGGAGATGGCGGCCGAGCGACTCAGCGACGCCCCGCTCGACGAGGACACGAAGGACGTGCACCGCATCGTCAACATGCTCGCCAGGATGAGGCGACGTACCCGCAAGTGAGCCGGGCTCAGGCTCGCCCGTCGAGGAACATCCGGAGCCGGGTCGACAGGCCACGCGCGTCGCCGGGCAGGAAGCCGTTGACCGTCCGGCACACCCAACCGAGCCGCAGCGCGGCGTCGACGGCGGGCACCAGGTCGCCGTCGTACTGCTGGGTGAACGGGGCCAGGTAGGCATCGCGGTAGGGCGCCACGTCGACCGATCCCTCCACGTCGTCCACGCCCCACGCGATCACGCCCTCGAGCGTCACCGAGAGGGTCAGGAACGGGTGCGTGACGCACGCGTCGCCCCAGTCCATCACCAGGTGCCGGCCGTCGCGGACGAACACCTGCGCGTCGTGCAGGTCGTCGTGCTGGATGGTCTCCGGGATGCCGTACGACGCGAGCCGCTCGCACAGCTCCTCGACGTACGGCGTGGCGTCGCGGAAGCGCTGCTCCACGTCGAGCCCACGCAGGAGCCGGTCGTACTTCCCGGGCAGGGTGGCGAGTCGCATGTCGGGCACGCCCGCCGCCAGGAAGTCGTCGACCCGGTCGGCGTGCTCGAGCTGCAGCGCGGCGTAGCGGGGCAGCACGTCCAGCCACCGGTCGAGGCTCTGCTCGCGCTCGACCACCTTCCGCAACGTCTCTCCGGCGTCGGACATCAGCATCCAGCCGGTGTCCCGGTCGTGAGCCAGCAGCGGCGGGACCAGCTCGGGGGCGCGGACGGCGAGGATGTCGACGATCGCGGCCTCGTGGCGGAGGTCCTCGGTGTTGGCCTTGAACCAGATGTCGCCCCGGTCCGTCGGCGCCCGCATCACCGTCGACCACGCGAAGACGTGCGGCTGCTCGATGTCGCCGGTGCGCGTCATGCCGAGGTCGGCGAGCCGCCCCTCGATCCAGGCATGAGCTGCAGCGACGAACTCCGGGTCCCGCCAGCGGTCGGCCATGGACGAGCAATCTAGACGGCAACGGGGTGGTCAGAGGTCGAAGAACTCCACGTCCTCGCCGGTGACCAGCACCACCCGCCCGTCGGGCAGCGGGACGGTGCGGATCTGCTCGACGTCGTTGCCGTAGTCGGCCTCGACCATCCGGTTGGTGAGCCGGCCGTGGTCGAGCGACACCACCGAGACCCAGCCGGTGCGGCCGCTCCAGCCCTTCGAGATCACGGTGAGCAGGGTGCGCTCCTTCGGCAGCCAGGTGAACTGGCGAGGGTCGGCGCCGGCCCGCGCCTGGGTCCCCGGGGCGTAGCCGAGCACGGCGATCCGGCGCGGGCTGGTCAGGTCGGTGACGTCGAACAGCCCGGCCTGGGCGCCCCAGGCGCCTCCGTCGCCGCTCGGCCCCTGGCCCATCCCGATCAACCGCCGCTCGCCCAGGGGGTGCAGGTACTCGGAGAAGCCCGGGATCTTCAGCTGGCCCATCAGCCGCGGGTCGTCCTGGTCGCTCAGGTCGATCGCGTAGAGCGGGTCGATCTGCCGGAACGTCACCATGATCGCCAGTGCGTCGAACCACCGCACCGACTCGATCTGCTCGTTGACACCGAGCTTGTCGACCCGGCCGACCTCGACCAGCTCGTCGCCGCGGCGCTCGAGGGTCACCACCGAGTTGAAGTTGCCGGTTGCCTGGGTCGGCCCGAGCGCGAGGCGGAGCACGCCGTCGTACTCGTCCATCGCCCAGCGGTCGGCCACGCTGCCCTCGACCTCACCGGAGCCGACGTACGTCGCCTCGGTGCCGGTCACCTCGAAGTCGAACACCATCGTGGTGCCGGCGTTGTCCATCGCCGGGCTCCCTGTGAGCGGGCAGACGTCGAAGCACTCGCCCCAGGTGGCGAACGGGCTGGCCGCCAGGTAGAGGTGGTCGGGGGACTCGTAGGCCAGCGATGCGTTGCCGGCCAGCCCGATCGCGTGCACGTCGGCGGGGGCGTCGGCCTCGAAGCCGACGACGTTCATCGTGTCCAGGCCGATGTCCTGCCTGGGGATCGCCATGTCCTGGCAGTCGGCGAGCTGCGTGGGCTCGCCGCCGTCGACCGACATGCTCGGGATCCAGTCGGCGAGCGTGGTCGCGCGGACCACCCGCTCGTTGGCCTCCCGCGCCGTGCGCATGCCGCGGCGGCCGGTGGGCTGCACGAAGTCGAGCTCGGGCAGCCCGGCGGCCGTGACCAGCCGGATGCTCGAGCCGTGCTGGCGGGCGGTGACCAGGGACGTGTCCAGGTCGACGGTGTCGCCCACCTGCGGCGCGCCGGGGTCGCTGATGTCGACGCTGACCACGCGGGTGGTGGCCGGGCCGGTGTCGGCGTACCAGCCGTAGCCGCGGTGGGGCGAGCGGGTGCCGTCGTTGCCGAGCGCGACCACGGTGTCGCCGGACAGCAGGAGCTCGCCGCCCTCGAAGCCCTCGAGCTGGATCTTCGAGAGCTCCTCGGTCTCCTTGCCGGTGACGGCGTACGTCGTCAGGGTCGCGTCCTGGATCCGGACCAGCACGTCGCCGTCGGTCTTCACCACGTCCGGCTCGTCGACGCCCTGCTCCTGGACGTTGGTGCCGGTGTCGCTGTTCACCGACGTCGATGTCGAGGGCGCCGCGGCCGCTTCCGAGGTGCTGCGCGTCGCGTCCTGGTTGGCCGCAAGGGGCATCGGGGTGTCGAAGGCGAGGAAGCCGCCGTCACGGAGCGCGGTCCGGTAGTAGCCGGACTCCCAACCGTGCGGGCCGACGATCTCGAGTGCCTGGTCGACGTAGTGGTCGAGCAGCTCGTCGCAGGACTCGACCGGCTGCAGCTCGCCGTGGAACGCGGCGGGGGAGGCGTCGCTGACGCCACCGGGTCGAGACGCTTCGGGCGCGCTGCCCGGGGGCTGGGCCACGATGATGCCGGCCAGGAACGCACCGCCGACGGCGGTGAGCACGCCCGCGGTGAACAGCGGACGGACCGGGCGGCGCCGCGGCGTACGGCCCTTCTTGCGGCCGGCACGCAGGATGTCGTCGACCGGCGCCCGGCCGACCGGGAGGTCGTCCCAGAGACGTTCGAGGTCGCTCATGAGGTGCTTCCTTCGGTGAGGTCCGCCAGGTGGTTGTCGGCGGCGAGCTGGGCCAGCGCCCGGGACAGCCGGCTCTTGACGGTCCCGGTGGGGATGTCGAGCACGTCGGCGGTCTGCTGCTCGGTGAGCTGGACGAAGTAGCGGAGCACCACGACCTCGCGGTTGATCCGCGAGAGCCCCTCCATCGCCCGATGGACGGCGTCGGCGGTGTCGACGTGGGCGGTGCGGTCGGGGGAGGCGGAGTCCGGGATCCGCTCGGTCGGACGTTCGGCCCACCAGCGGCGGCGCTTGCTGTCGCGCAGGCAGTTGCGGAGCATCCGGTAGACATAGGCCTCGCGGTTGTCGGCGTTCGACACCTTCTCCCAGGCGGTGTAGCAGCGGACCAGGGTCGTCTGCGCCAGGTCCTCCGCCTCGGGAAGGGTGCAGCCCAGGAACACCGCGGCGCGCACCAGCGTGCCCCAGTTGTCGCGGGCCCACTCCGCGTACTCGGCCTCGTCGTCCAAGAGATCTCCTGTGCCCCGGTTCATCCGGTACGACGTGTCGGCGCTCGGGCCCGGTTCCGTCCTGTTACACATCATCTGTGGCGGCACGGATCCGCGCCGGGGCTTCCGGCATCGCGCTCCTCGCGCTCGGCCTCTCGCTGAGCGGCTGCGGAGGGTCGCAGGACGCCTCGGTCGCCGACCTTGCCGAGCGCTTCCGCGGAGCCGTGGCCGACGGGGACGGCGCGGCGGCCTGCGCGCTGCTGGCGCCGGCCACGCGCGGCGAGCTCGAGCAGTCGACGGGCAAGGAGTGCGCCGCCGCGATCCTCGAGGAGGCGCCCGGCGCCCGCGGCGAGGGTGGAGACGTCCAGGTCTTCGGCACCATGGCCCAGGTCCGCGGGGACGTCGACACCGTGTTCCTCACCCGGATGCCCGACGGCTGGAGGGTGCTCGCCGCCGGCTGCGCCCCACGTGCGAAGGCGCCGTACGAGTGCGCCGTGAAGGGAGCCTGACGTGCGAGTGATGTTCGTGACCTACCTGGCCGGGATCGTGGTCGGCCTGGGCTACCTGCTCGTGATCGCGCTACGGCACGTCTGATGCGTCGCTTCGTGCGGGAGAACGGCCTCAGCCTGTTCTTCGGGCTGCTGTTCGTCGCGGCGCTGGTCGGCCAGGCGGTCGCCGGCTGGCACCAGGTCAACGCCCAGCTCGCGGCCGAGCAGCTCGGCCACCTGAGCTTCGGGCGCTACGTCACGTCGGCCGACTTCGCCGTCGACGTGGCCGAGAACTGGCAGAGCGAGTTCCTCCAGTTCTGGCTCTACCTGGTGGCGACCGTGTGGCTGCTGCAGCGCGGCTCCCCGGAGTCCAAGGAGCTCGACAGGGCCGGCCTCGAGACGGACCAGGACCAGAAGGTCGGGCAGTACGCAGAGGACGACTCGCCCTCGTGGGCGAAGGTCGGCGGGTGGCGGACCCGGCTCTACTCCTCGTCCCTCGCCATCGTGATGGGCCTGATCTTCCTGGGGTCGTGGCTGGTCCAGTCGATCGCCGGCTGGGCGGCGTTCAACGAGATGCGTCTGCAGCAGCTACAGGATCCGATCGGCTGGGGCAGCTACCTCGGCAACGCCGACTTCTGGGCGCGGACCCTGCAGAACTGGCAGAGCGAGTTCCTCGCGGTCGGCACCCTCGCGGTGCTGACCGTCTACCTGCGGCAGCGCGGCTCGTCGCAGAGCAAGCCGGTGGGGGAGCGGCACACGGCCACCGGCGTGGACGGCTGAAGGGTCGCCGTACCCCACGTGCGAGCATGAGGCATGGCTGCTCCGAAAGAGCGTGACTTCGACGTCGTCGTCTTCGGCGCCACCGGCTTCACCGGTGCGCTGACCGCCGAGTACCTCGCCCGCAACGGCCCCGACGAGCTGCGCTGGGCGCTGGCCGGGCGCAACCGCGACAAGCTGGAGCGCGTGCGCGACGACCTCGCCGGCATCGACCCGGCGCTCGCCGAGCTCGAGCTGCTGATCGCCGACTCCTCGGACGCCGCTTCCCTCGCCGACGTCGCCGCGCGCACCCGCGTCGTGATCACCACGGTCGGTCCCTACCTCGCGTACGGCGAGCCGCTGGTCGCCGCCTGCGCGGAGGCCGGCACCGACTACGTCGACCTGACCGGCGAGCCCGAGTTCGTGGACCGGATGTACCTCGCCCACCACGCCACCGCCGAGCGCAGCGGGGCGCGGATCGTGCACGCCTGCGGCTTCGACTCGATCCCGCACGACCTCGGCGCCTACTACACCGTGCAGCACCTCGGCGCCTCCGGGCCGATCACCCTGCGCGGCGTGGTCCGGGCCGGCGCGATGTTCTCCGGCGGCACGTTCCACTCCGCGATGACCCAGATGTCCCGCGCCCGCCAGATCCGCGAGGCGACGAAGTCCCGGCGAGCCGCCGAGCCCAGGCCAGCGGACGGCCGGTCCTCCCGCACCGTGGGCGGCAAGCCGCACCGCGACCCGGTCCTCGGCTACTGGCTGCTGCCGCTCCCGACCATCGACCCGGTCATCGTGGCCCGCAGCGGTGCCGCGCTGCCGGCGTACGGACCGAAGTTCCGTTACTCCCACTACGCCGGCACCAAGACCCTCCGGTTCGCGGCCGGCGGGGTGGTGGGCGTGTCGGCGATGGCCCTGGCCGCGCAGGTCAAGCCGGTGCGCAACCTGCTGCTCAGCCGGATCAAGCAGGGTGACGGGCCGGACGCGGCGAAGCGGGACAAGTCATGGTTCCGCGTCGACTTCGTCGGCGAGAGCAACGGCGAGACCATCCACACCCGCGTCTCCGGCGGCGACCCCGGCTACACCGAGACCGCAAAGATGCTCGCCGAGTCGGCGCTGTCCCTGGCCTTCGACGACAACCCGAAGACCGCCGGCCAGGTCACCACCGCGCAGGCGATGGGCGACCATCTGATGGCCCGGCTGCAGAAGGCCGGCATCCGGTTCGAGGTCATCGACTGAGATGAGCTTCGAGGTGGCGCCCGCCGCCTACGCCAGCTTCATGGGCCGGTTCTCCGTGCCTCTGGCGACGGAGTTCGCCGACGCCGCCGGCGTGCGGCCGGGGCAGCGCGCCATCGACGTCGGCTGCGGACCGGGCGCGCTGACCGACGTGCTCGTCGAGCGGCTCGGGGCAGGACAGGTCGCCGCGGTGGACCCGTCGGAGCCGTTCGTGACCTACGCCGCGGACCGGCTGACCGGGGTCGACGTACGCCGGGCGGCTGCCGAGGAGCTGCCCTTTCCTGACGCGATGTTCGACATCGCGCTGGCGCAGCTGGTCGTGCACTTCATGGCCGACCCGGTGGCCGGCCTCCGGGAGATGGGCCGGGTCACCCGGCCCGGCGGTGTCGTCGCCGCCTGCGTGTGGGACCACGCCGGTGGCAGCGGACCCCTGGCGACGTTCTGGAACGCGGTGCGCGACACCGACGGCGACGCCGAGGACGAGTCCGGCCTGGCCGGCGTCCGCGAGGGGCATCTCGGCGAGCTCGCCCGCGAGGCCGGGCTGACGGACGTCGAGGAGTCCAGGCTGACGGTCGGTGTCGACTACGCGAGCTTCGAGGAGTGGTGGACGCCGTACACGCTCGGGGTGGGGCCGGCCGGCGCGTACGTCGGCGGGCTCGACGACGCGCGGCGGGAGACGCTGCGCGAGCGCTGCGCCGAGCTGCTGCCCGACGCCCCGTTCACCGTGTCCGCCTCCGCCTGGTGCCTACGCGCGACACCGGCCTGACTCAACGTCGGGGCGGGGCGGTGGAGCCGCGGACGACCAGCGACAGTGGCAGCAGCACCGAGCGCGCCGGCCGGTGGGGCTCGGCGATGGCGTCGAGCAGCAACCGGGCCGCTTCGGTCCCGATCTGGTGGTGCGGGATCGCGATCGTGGTGAGCGGCGGGCGCAGCTTGTCGAGGAACGGCATGTCGTTGAAGCCCACGACGCTCATGTCGTCGGGGCAGGCGATGTCGCGCTCGGCGAACACGTCGTAGCAGCCCAGTGCGATCAGGTCGTTGCCGGCGACGATCGCCGTGAACTCCACGCCACTGTCGAGCAGCCCCCGCAACGCCTCGGCGCCGGCGTCCTCGCTCCAGTA
>DASTDJ010000064.1:0-7157 GCA_035710425.1 Nocardioides sp. | reverse complement strand
TGAGCTCGACGTAGCCCATGCTGGGCACCCAGCCGTCGGCCTTCGCGCCGGTCAGGCGGAGCATGCGCGGCTTGTAGGCGCCGAGCCAGATCCCGATGTCGTGCGCGGGCGCCGGGCCGGGCTGCGCGCCCGCGATCCGGTAGTGCGTGCCGCGGTGCTCGACCGGCCCGCCGTCGACATTCCACAGCGCGCGGATGATCTCGATCGCCTCGGCCAGCATCTCGTGCCGGGTCTCGATGGCTGGCCAGCCGCGTCCGATCGTGTGCTCGTTGAGGTTCTCGCCGCTGCCGAGCCCGAGGCTGAACCTGCCGTCGGACAGCAGCGCGACCGTCGCCGCCTTCTGCGCGACGACCGCCGGGTGGTAGCGCATCGACGGGCAGGTGATGTAGGTCATCAGCCCCACCCGCTCGGTCGCGTGGGCGACGGCGCCCAGCACCGACCACGCGTACGGCGAGTGCCCCTGCTCGGTCAGCCATGGCGAGTAGTGGTCGCTCATCACCTCGAAGTCGAAGCCCGCCTGCTCACCGGCAACGGCGTAGTTCACGAGCTCTCTCGGCCCGCTCTGCTCGGTCATCAGGGTGTATCCGAAGTTGGTCACCGACGGTGGGTACCCGACGCCTCCGCCGTCACTCGTCGGGTCGCCCGAGCCCCACCAGGCGGCCGTCGACCAGTCCGATCACCGGCCCGCGAGAGCCGGCCGTCTCGTCGAGGTCGTCGATGGCCCACATCGGCAGACCGCCGTACGGCGCGGGCGTGGCCACCGGCACGATGTCGCTGTCGTCCCAGTCGTCTCGCGAGTCGACAGCGTTGAGGAACGCCGCCCACTCCTCCGGGTCGATGCGATAGACCGTCTCCTCACCGCGCGACCGCACGCGGATCTCACGCGCCTCCGCTCGCAGGTCCGCGCCGTAGGCACCGAGGTGGTCGATCAGCGCCTGCCAGGCCTCGTCGGGGGTCCAGGTCCGAGGGGAGTACGGTGCCCCGGGCGTCCAGTCGGCATCGATCTGCGACTTGTAGCGCCGGCCGGCCGACAGCTGCACCTCGGCCCACCACGACCGGGCGAGGTGGTCGGGGTCGCCCGGCTCCGAGCTCACCCGGAGCACCTCGCGGATCCGGTGCCCGCCGGCCGGGCCGGGGTCCTCCGGGTCGATGAACGACCAGGTGAGTCGGATCGTGTCTCCCTCCGCGCCCGACGTGTCGAGCCGCAGACTCCGCGGGGTGCCGGGTACGTCGACCGTCGCCGCGGCACGGCGCACCGCCTCGAGGCAGCGGGCTAGGTGGCGCTCGTCGGGCACGCGGTCAGCACTCGAGCCCGTCGTCGGGGACGATGCCCTCGATGAGGTAGTCCTCGACCGCGACGTCGACGCAGTCGTTGCCCTTGTTGTAGCCGGTGTGGCCGTCGCCGTCGCGGCTGATGAGCACCCCCGACTCGAGCTGCTCCGCCAGCGCGACGGCCTCTTCGTACGGCGTGGCGGGGTCACGGGTGGTGCCGATCACCACGATGGGCGCGGCACCCTCGGCGCGGATCTCGAGCGGCTCGTAGGCCGGCTCGACCTGCAGGCCGCGGCAATTCATCAGGCCCCAGGCGAAGACGTCGCCGAAGGTCGGCGAGACCTTCTGGAAGTCGGCGAAGTTCTTCGGCACCTGGGCGGGAGGGATCGAGCTCGGGTCGTCGAGGCAGTTGATCGCGAGGATCGCCTCGAGGCTGTTGTCGGCGTAGGTGCCGTCGTCCTCCCGCGAGCCATAGATGTCGGAGAGCAGCAGCAGCGTGCTGCCGTCGCCGTCGAACGCCTGCTGCAGCCCCTGGGTGAGGTAGGGCCAGTTCTCCTGGCTGTAGAGCGGGAGCACGAGGCCGTAGAACGCGTTGCCGATCGCCAGCTCGCGGTCGGTGCCGGTCGGGAGCGGCTGGTCGTCGATGTCGTCGAGCAGCCCGCTGATCCGGTCGAGCCCTTCCTGCACGGAGTCGCCGAGGATGCAGTCGCCACCGTCGACGCAGTCCTGGATGTAGGCCTCCAGCGCGACCTGGAACCCGCCGGCCTGGCTGAGGGCGTCGTCCCGGAACGTCAGCCTCGGGTCGGTGGCGCCGTCGAGGACGAACTGACCCACCTTCTCCGGGAACAGCTCGGCGTAGGTCGAGCCGAGACGGGTGCCGTAGGAGAAGCCGAAGTAGTCGAGCGTCTCCTCTCGGAGCGCCGAGCGCAGCACGTCCATGTCGCGGGCCGCCTCGTTGGTCGAGACGTGCGCGATCAGGTCGTCGGAGTTCTCGACGCAGCCGGCGAAGAAGTCCTCGAGACCCTGGGTGTACGTCTCCTCCTCACCCGGGTCGTCGGGGGCGGGGTCGCCCGCGACGAACGCGTCGACCTCCTCGTCGGACAGGCAGTCGACGGGGTCGCTCGAGCCGGTGCCGCGCGGGTCGAAGCCGACGATGTCGAAGGACTCGCGGAGCGGGTCGCCGAAGTAGGCGTCGGCGTCCTTCGCGGTCTGGGTGCCTGGCGCACCGGGGCCACCGGGGTTGACCACGAGCGAGCCGACCCGTGCGTCGGGCTCCTCGGCGGGCGCGCGGAGCAGCGCGAGGTCGATGGTGCCGGCGGCCGGGTCGCGGTAGTCGATGGGGACCGTGAGCGTGGCGCACTCCCGGGTGCCCTCGCACTCGCTCCACTCGAGCTCCTGGGAGTAGAACTCGGCGAGCTCCGGAGACGGCGGCTCGGTGACCGAGGGGTCGACTGGCTCGGTCGTCGTCGGCGGGGACTCCGGCGCGCGTTGCTGGCTCGACTCGTCGCCGTCGTCGTCGTTGGCGACCAGCACGGCCACGACGCCACCGCCGGCGACCGCGAGCATGGCCACCAACACGATGACCGCGATTGTCTTCGGACTCACCGACCGCTCCCCTCGGGCACCTTGAGTGCCACCATCATGGACTCCAGCGCCAAGGCGACCGGGACGTTGAACTCGAGCATCTGCTCGCGCGCCTCGAAGATCCAGCCGATCCGGCGCAGGTTGAGCTCGGGGGTCGACGCCGACACCACCCGCTGGACGTCGCCGCGGATCTCCTCGTTGACCAGCGGTCCGGGAGCACCCGTGGCGATCGAGATCGCGTCGCGGTAGACCGACACCAGGTCCATCAGGCCGCGGTCGACGACGTCGAGCTGGCGGCGCTTGGCACGGGTCTTCTGCCCGCGTTCGAGGGCCGCGAGCGCTGGGGCGTACTCACGCGGTCGGCGCCCGCGCTCGACCACGCCGTAGGCCGTGTCGAGGTCGGCCTTCTCCCTGGCGTCGAGCTCGCCGGTGATCAGGTCGGCCTCCTCCTTGGTGACCTCGGCGAGGTTGGACGCGGCGTTCATGCACGCACCCAGGGTGGTCAGCCGCGCGGGGATCGAGACCACCTCGCGGCGCCGGTTGCGGGTCTCCTCGTCGCGGGCCAGGGCGCGGGCCCGGCCGATGTGGCCCTGGCTGGCGCGGGCGGCGTACGACGCCAGCGCCTCGTCGACGCCGTCGCGGCGCACGAGGTAGGCGGCCACCTCGTCGGCGGTCGGGGTGGCCAGGGTGAGCTGGCGGCACCGGGACCGGATGGTGGGCAGGACGTCCTCGACGGTGGGCGCGCAGAGCATCCACACGGTGCGCGCCGTCGGCTCCTCGATCGCCTTCAGCAGCGCGTTGCAGGCCTGCTCGGTGAGCCGGTCGGCGTCCTCGACGATCAGGATCTGCCAGTGCCGGCCGACCGGGGTCAGGGCCGCGCGGCGCACCAGGTCGCGCACCTCGTCGACCCCGATCGAGAGCTTCTCGGTGCGGATCACCGCGACGTCGGCGTGGCTGCCCGCGAGCACGGTGCGGCAGGCCTGGCACTCGCCGCAGCCCGGCTCGTCGGGCGTCTTCTCGCACTGCAGCGCCGCCGCGAACGCGACCGCCGCGTTGGAGCGGCCCGAGCCCGGCGGACCGGTGAACAGCCAGGCATGGCTCATGCCGTGCCCTCCCGCCGCCGCGCGCAGCAGCTCGCTCGCCCGGCGCTGGCCGACCAGGCCGTCCCAGACGGTCACTCGGGGTCCAGGAGCGGGCGCAGGCGAGCGTGCACTGCGGCGGCGATCTCGTCGACCGCACCGCCGGCGTCGAGCACGAGGTAGTGGTCGGGGTCGGCCGCCGCGATGGCGAGGAACGCGTCGCGGGCCCGGCGGTGGAACTCGACCGACTCGGCCTCGATCCGGTCGCGGCCCTCGAACCGGCCCAGCCCGGCCTCGGGGTCGACGTCGAGGACGACGGTCAGGTGGGGACGCAGGTCGCCGGTCGCCCAGCGCAGCACGTGCTCGAGCTCGGCGGCGTCGAGGCCGCGCCCGACCCCTTGGTAGGCGAGCGCGGTGTCGACGTAGCGATCGGTGATCACCACGGCACCCCGGTCGAGGGCCGGGGTCACGACCTTCTCGACGTGCTCGGCCTTGTCGGCGGCGTAGAGCAGCGCCTCGGTGCGGTCGGTCAGGTGCCCGGTGGCGGGATCGAGGACGATCCGCCGGATCTCCTTGCCGACCGGGGTGTCACCCGGCTCGAAGGTGAGCAGTGGGTCGCGGCCCGCCTCGCGGAGCCGGTCGGCGAGCAGCCGGGCCTGGGTGGACTTGCCCGATCCCTCGCCGCCCTCGAAGCACACGAAGACGCCGGTGGTGGAGTAACGGCCGGGTGAGCTCACGCGGAGAACCTACGAGACGGCGCCGACCGTTGCCACACGGGCTCGGGGGGTGGTCGCCGTTTCAGCGCGATCGCGCCGTTCGGGACGGGTTGCTGGCCCCACGACCGTCCATTTCCGCGCGATCGCGCCAACTGTGCGCGGTCCCCGGCAGCACCGGTCAGCTCTTCTTGGCCGAGCTCTTCTTCACGGTCTTCTTGGCGGCCGACTTCTTGGTCGACTTCTTCGCGGCCTTCTTGGCCGTCTTCTTGCCGCCCTTCTTGGCCGGACCCCGCGCCCGGCGCTCGGCGAGCAGCTCGGCGGCGCGCTCGATCGTGATCTCCTCGACGGAGTCGTCCTTGCGGAGCGTGGCGTTGTACTCGCCGTCGGTGACGTACTCGCCGAACCGGCCCGACTTCACCACCACCGGCTGACCCGAGACGGGGTCGTTGCCGAGCTCCTTCAGCGGTGGGGCGGCCGCTGCTCGCCCCCGCTGCTTCGGCTGCGAGTAGATCTTCAGGGCCTCGTCGAGGGTGATCGTGAAGATCTGGTCCTCCGACGTCAGCGACCGCGAGTCGGTGCCCTTCTTGAGGTAGGGCCCGTAGCGGCCGTTCTGGGAGGTGATCTCCTCGCCGCTCTCCGGGTCCTCCCCCACCACGCGCGGCAGTGACAGCAGCTTGACGGCGTCCTCGAGGGTGATCGTGTCCAGCGACATCGACTTGAAGAGCGAGCCGGTGCGCGGCTTGGCGCTCTTGGGCGCGTCGTCGGGCAGCACCTCGGTGACGTAGGGGCCGAAGCGACCGTTCTTCGCCACCACGTGCAGCCCGGTGTCGGGGTGCGCGCCCAGCTCGATCTCCTCGCCGGCCGGGTTGGCGAACAGCTCGCGCGCCTTCTCGAGGGTGAGCTCGTCGGGCGGCAGGTCGTCGGGGACGTTGGCCCGCTTGCCGGTCGGGTTGCCCTCGTCGTCGGGTCCCTCGAGGTAGGGGCCGTAGCGCCCGACCCGCAGGTTGATCCCCGAGTCCGGGCCGCCGACGGGGAACGTCGCGAGCTCACGCGCGTCGATCTCGCCGAGCTCGGTGACCAGGGTGTGCAGGCCGGGGATCCGGTCGGAGCCGTAGTAGAACTCGCTCAGCTCGCTGACCCGGTTCTTGTGACCGGCGGCGATCTCGTCGAGCACGTCCTCCATGCTCGCCGTGAACTCGTAGGACACCTGCCGCGGGAAGTGCTCCTCCAGGAGCCGGATCACCGAGAACGCCAGCCAGGCCGGCACCAGCGCGGTGCCCTTCTTGTAGACGTAGCCCCGGTTGAGGATCGTCCCGATGATCGAGGCGTACGTCGACGGGCGGCCGATCTCGCGCTCCTCGAGCTCCTTGATCAGCGTCGCCTCGGTGTAGCGGGCGGGCGGCTTGGTCTCGTGCCCGGACGCCGAGAGCGCCGCGGCCGACACCCGGTCGCCCTCCTCCAGCGCCGGCAGCCGGGTCTCGGCGTCGTCCTTGGCGGCGCCCTCGTCGGTGCCCTCGACGTAGGCGCGGAGGAACCCGTGGAAGGTGATCACCCGGCCGGAGGCGGAGAACACGACGTCCTCCCCGGCCGAGGTGGCGCCGCCGAGACGCACCGAGACGCTCTGTCCGGTGGCGTCCTTCATCTGCGAGGCGACGGTGCGCATCCAGATCAGCTCGTAGAGCCGGAACTGCTCGCCGGTGAGCCCGGTCTGCGCCGGCGTCCGGAAGGACTCGCCCGCGGGCCGGATCGCCTCGTGCGCCTCCTGGGCGTTCTTGACCTTGGATGCGTAGGTGCGCGGCGCGTCGGGGAGGTACTCCGCGCCGTACAGCTCGCGCACCTGGGACCGCGCCGCATTGACCGCCGAGCCCGACAGCGTCGTGGAGTCGGTGCGCATGTAGGTGATGTAGCCGTTCTCGTACAACCGCTGCGCGACCGACATCGCCACCGACGCGGTCATGCCGAGCTTGCGCCCGGCCTCCTGCTGCATGGTCGTGGTCCGGAAGGGTGCGTACGGCGAGCGCCGGTAGGGCTTCGACTCCACCGAGCGGACGTCGTACGACGTGTCGGCGAGCGCCGTGACCAGGCCCTCGGCGCGGGTGCGGTCGAGGTGGACGACGTCGGCGCCGGGCTTGAGCTGCCCGTCCTCACCGAAATTGCCGCCTTGGGCGACCCGTTTCCCGTCGATCGAGTGCAGCTTGCCCGGGAACATCCGCTGGTCGTGCTTGTCACCGGCGTCGAAGGTGCCCTCGAGGTCCCAGTAGGACGCGACCTTGAACCGCATCCGGTCGCGCTCGCGGTCGACCACGAGCCGGGTCGCCACCGACTGCACGCGGCCCGCGGACAGCCCGGACATGACCTTCTTCCACAGCACCGGGGAGACCTCGTAGCCGTAGAGACGGTCGAGGATCCGGCGGGTCTCCTGGGCCTCGACCAGGTCGCCGATGATCTCGCGGGGGTTCTCGACCGCGGCCTGGATCGCCGGCTTCGTGATCTCGTGGAACACCAT
>DASTDJ010000063.1:0-6384 GCA_035710425.1 Nocardioides sp. | reverse complement strand
GCTGCAGACCATCGGTGCGACCACGCTCGACGAGTACCGCAAGCACCTGGAGAAGGACGCGGCCCTCGAACGCCGCTTCCAGCCCATCCAGGTCGCGGAACCGTCCCTGCCGCACACCATCGAGATCCTCAAGGGCCTGCGCGACCGGTACGAGGCGCACCACCGCGTCTCCATCACCGACGAGGCTCTCGTCCAGGCCGCGACCCTGGCCGACCGGTACATCTCGGACCGCTTCCTGCCGGACAAGGCGATCGACCTGATCGACGAGGCCGGTTCCCGGATGCGCATCCGCCGGATGACCGCGCCGCCGGACCTGCGCGAGTTCGACGAGAAGATCGCCGGTGTCCGCCGGGACAAGGAGTCCGCGATCGACTCGCAGGACTTCGAGAAGGCCGCCTCCCTGCGCGACAAGGAGAAGCAGCTCCTCGCCGCGAAGGCCAAGCGGGAGAAGGAGTGGAAGGCCGGCGACATGGACGTCGTGGCCGAGGTCGACGGCGACCTGATCGCCGAGGTCCTCGCGACGGCCACCGGCATCCCGGTCTTCAAGCTGACCGAGGAGGAGTCCAGCCGCCTGCTCCGCATGGAGGAGGAGCTCCACAAGCGGGTCATCGGCCAGAACGACGCCGTCAAGGCGCTGTCGAAGGCGATCCGCCGTACGCGCGCCGGTCTGAAGGACCCGAAGCGCCCCGGTGGCTCGTTCATCTTCGCCGGCCCGTCCGGTGTCGGTAAGACCGAGCTGTCCAAGGCGCTCGCCGAGTTCCTCTTCGGCGACGAGGACGCCCTGATCTCCCTCGACATGTCGGAGTTCAGCGAGAAGCACACGGTCTCGCGCCTCTACGGCTCGCCCCCCGGCTACGTCGGGTACGAGGAGGGCGGTCAGCTCACGGAGAAGGTGCGGCGCAAGCCGTTCTCCGTGGTGCTCTTCGACGAGGTCGAGAAGGCCCACCCAGACATCTTCAACTCGCTGCTGCAGATCCTTGAGGACGGCCGCCTCACCGACTCGCAGGGCCGCGTGGTCGACTTCAAGAACTGCGTCATCATCATGACCACCAACCTCGGCACGCGCGACATCGCCAAGGGCCTCAACCTCGGGTTCGCCCAGGCCGGCGACGTCGCGGGCTCCTACGAGCGGATGAAGAGCAAGGTGCAGGAGGAGCTCAAGCAGCACTTCCGGCCCGAGTTCCTCAACCGTGTCGACGAGATCATCGTGTTCCCGCCGCTGTCGCAGGAGCAGATCGTCCACATGGTCGACAACATGATCGCGTCGGTGGAGCTGCGGATGCGTGACCGCGACATGCGGATCGAGCTGACCCAGCCCGCCAAGCAGCTGCTCGCCGAGCGCGGCTTCGACCCGGTGCTGGGTGCTCGACCGCTGCGCCGTACGGTCCAGCGCGAGATCGAGGACGTCCTCGCCGAGAAGATGCTGTACGGCGAGGTCGGCCCCGGCCAGATCGTGCTCGTCGGCGTGGAGGGCGAGGGCCCGACCGCGACGTTCACGTTCGAGGGCCAGAAGGTCGGCGCTCTGCCCGACCTGCCGCCGTTCGAGACCGCCGAGATCGGCGGGCCCGCCGCGGCCGCCGACGAGACCGACGGGCCCAAGGACGTCCCGAAGGCCAAGGGCGCCGAGGGCGAGGGTCAGGCCGGCGCGGCCGGCTGAGCTTTCGGCTCGTCAGTGGAGGGATCGCCGGTCGACCGGCGATCCCTCTACTTGTCTGGCGTTCCCTCTACTTGTCCGGTGTTGCAACGCCGGACATCTAGAGGAATCACCGGTCGACCGGCGATTCCTCACCGCTCGTTACCCTGCACCCATGCTCATCACCGCCAGCACGGTCAAGGACACCCTGCCCAACGTGCAGCGGTTCGTCGGCGGCAACCTGGCCGGTGGCGCCGACCACATGGTGGTGTTCCTCGACGCGCCCGGGGCCGAGGGGCAGGCGGAGGTGCGGGAGTGGCTCGAGGAGCAGCCGCACGTCACGACCATCCGCACCGGCAAGCAGTGGTGGGCCGGTGAGCGGCCGGGCCAGCTGAACGTCCGGCAGCGGATCAACGTCAACCTGCTCAAGCACGTGCTCGCCGGCGGGGAGTGGGCCGACTGGGTCTTCCACATCGACGGCGACGAGATCGTCCAGGTCGACCGGGCGGTGCTCGACAAGGTCCCGGCCGGCATCCCCGCGGTCCGGCTGGCCCCGCTGGAGGCCGTGAGCCGGATGCACTGGGACGGCGACCCGACCTGGTTCAAGACACTCCTGGACGACCAGGACCTGGCGCTCATCCACGCGCTGGGCGTGATCGACCGCCCGGGCAACGGCGCATACTTCCACGGGCACGTGGACGGCAAGAGCGGGATCCGGCCGCGCGCCGACGGCTGGCTCACGCTGCACAAGGCGGTGGACGCCGACCGCGAGACCCTCGAGTCGTTCGAGCACGAGGCGCTGCGGGTGCTGCACTACGAGTCCTACTCCGGCGAGGACTTCGTGCGGAAGTGGACCGCGATGGTCGCATCGGGGCCGACCGCGAGCTTCCGGCCGGCCCGTGGCAACACCGCGGTCGCGCTGCGGGCGCTGATCGGCAAGAACCTCGGCGAGGAGAAGGCTCGCACCTACCTGATGAAGCTCTTCGAGCGGACCACCGAGGACGACTTCGAGACTCTGCGCGACCTCGGCCTGCTCGTCGAGGTCGACCCGCGCCAGGGCACCCACCAGCCGACCGAGGCGCCCGCGGCCGTCGACGCGATGCGTGCCGCCCTCGCCGACCTGAGCGCCCAGCCCAAGCGGCGCTTCCACCCGGCCCAGGCCCGCGAGGAGGCCGGCCAGGGCAAGGTCAAGGCAGTGCGTAGTCTCCTGCGGCGGTCCTGACCAGCAGCCGGTCCTCCACGAGGCTCGCCAGGCACCGCGCCCGCTGACCGGCGTCGGCCCAAGCGGCGTCCAGCCGCCGCGCCGGTACGGCGCCCTCCGCGTCGCGCACCACCCCGAGCAGGCGCCCGCGGCACTGCCGGTCGGTGCCGGCCCAGGCCTGCACGGGCCGGGGTGGGCCGTCGTACGCCGGGTAGCCGGCCGCCCGCCAGGCGCACCCGGCGGAGATCGGGCACGCTCCGCAGCGTGGCGAAGACGCCGTACAGACCAGGGCGCCGAGCTCCATCAGCGCGATCGACCAGGTGGGGGCGGTCTCGTCGTCGGGGAGCAGGTCCGCCGCGACCGCGCGCTCGGCCCGGGTGGGCGACCGGCCCGGGAACTCCACACCGCTCACCGCGCGCACCAGCACCCGCCGCACGTTGGTGTCGAGCACGACGTGCCGGCGCCCGTAGGCGAACGTGGCGATCGCCGCAGCGGTGTAGTCACCGACTCCCGGAAGCTCCAGCAGGTCGTCGTACGACGCCGGCACGGCGCCCCCGTGCCGCTCGACGATGGCCGTGGCGGCGGCGTGCAGTCGGAGCGCCCGCCGCGGGTACCCGAGCCGTCCCCACGCCCGGACCGCCTCACCGGTGGGCTCGGCGGCCAGGTCGGCGGGCGTCGGCCAGCGGCGCAGCCACTCCTCGTGCACGGGCAGCACCCGGGCGACCGGCGTCTGCTGCAGCATGAACTCCGAGACCATCACCGACCACGGGCTGACCGCCGGCCCCCGCCAGGGCAGCTCGCGGGCGTGGCCGGCGTACCACTCCAGGATCTCGTCATGCATCGGGGTGATCCTGCCCGGAGTGGCAACGCAAACGAAGGCGGGGCCGTGACTAGCGTGCCGGACATGACCTCGCTGACCCGAGGACCGCTGCCCGCCAAGGTCTATTGGCGGCGCCGGGTGGTCGTGCTGGGTCTGGGGCTGTTGCTGGTGCTGCTGGCCGGTCGGGTCATCGGTGGGAGCGGCGACGGTCAGGACCAAGCCGTCGACAAGGCCACCCAGGCGGCCGGCGAACCGACGGAGTCCGTGCCGAGCGACGACCCGACGACGACCGGGCCGAAGAAGACAAAGAAGCCGAAGCAGCCCCAGGAACCCGTGCTGGCCCAGCCGGACGGTCCCTGCATGGACTCCGACATCCTGATCACCCCGACCGTCGCGGAGGCGGTGGCAGGGCGTCCGGTCATCGTCACCCTCGAGCTCCGCACGGCGACCTCAGAGGCCTGCACCTGGCGGGTGGGGGCCGGGCACGTGACCATGAAGATCACCTCCGGCACCGACGAGATCTGGTCGAGCCGTCAGTGCCCGCGCGCGGTGCCGGTGCAGGACGTGGTCGTGCGCAGCGCGGTGACGACGTTCGTCGACGTGCCGTGGAAGGCGCGACGCTCCGACGACGGCTGCCCGGTGCAGACCCAGTGGGCGCTGCCGGGCACCTATCACGTGGCCGCCGCGGCTCTCGGCGGTGAGCCGGCCGAGGCGCGGTTCGAGCTCGAGCGCCCGAGCCCGCAGGTGATCCTCCCCCCGGAGAACCCGACCGAGCCGAAGCAGAAGCAGCCGGTGAACCCCGGCGCCGGCGCCGGCCAGCACGAGGACCAGCCGAAGGTCCGCTGACGACTCCGCGTCAGACGTAGCGCTCGAGGATGGTCGACTCGGCCAGCCTGGAGAGGCCCTCACGGACGCTGCGGGCCCGCAGCTCGCCGACGCCGTCGACCGCCTGGAGGTCGTCGACCCCGGCCGACAGCAGCTTCTGCAGTGTGCCGAAGTGCTCGACCAGCCGGTCGACGACCGAGGACGGGAGCCGCGGCACCTTCGCCAGCAGCCGGTAGCCACGCGGCGCCACGGCGCCGTCGAGGTGCTCGCCGGTGCCGAGCCCGAGCACCCGGGCGGTGGCGGCCGGGTCGACCAGCTCGGTGGCCGAGAGGGCCTCGAGCCGGGTCAGCAGCTTCTCGGGCTTGGTGCGCCGGCCGCTCGGCAGGTAGTCGCGGATCACCAGCTCGCGCTCGAGGTCGACGCCGGTGACGAGCTCTTCGAGCTGCAGGGAGAGCAGCCGCCCGTCGGTGCCGAGCTCGAGCACATAGTCCTCGATCTCGCTCGCGATCCGGGTGACCATCTCAAGCCGCTGGGCCACCACCGCGACGTCGCGCACGGTGACGAGGTCCTCGATCTCGAGCGCCGAGAGGGTGCTGGAGACCTCGTCGAGGCGCAGCTTGTAGCGCTCGAGCGTGGCCAGGGCCTGGTTGGCCCGGGACAGGATCTGCCCGGAGTCCTCGAGTACGTGGCGGGTCGCGCCGACGTAGGCGGCGATGATCTGCATCGACTGCGAGACCGAGATGACCGGGAATCCGGTCTGCCGGGCCACCCGGTCGGCGGTGCGGTGGCGGGTGCCGGTCTCCTCCGACGGGATGGTGTGGTCGGGCATCAGGTGGACCGCCGCGCGGATGATCCGGGTGATGTCCTTGTCGACGATGATGCCGCCGTCCATCTTGGCCAGCTCGCGCAGCCCGGTGGCGGTGAACGGCACGTCGAGCTCGAAGCCACCGGTCGAGATCTGTTCGACGACCCGGTCGTGACCGAGCACGATCAACGCGCCGGTGCGGCCGCGGAGGATCCGCTCCAGGCCGTCGCGCAGGGCGGTGCCAGGCGCGATCTCGGCCAGCGTCTCTCGCAGGCGCAGCACCTCGTCGCTGCGTTCGGCGGGCATGTGACTCCCAATCTGTCGTCGGCACCGGTCCTACCCGGTGGCCGGGGGAGTCTAACCGTCGTCGACCACTTCGAGGGCGTGCTTGGTCCGACGATCGAGGTGGAGCAGCCGGAGCGCGGAGGCGATATCGGGCGCGCGCACCACGCGCATGCCGTCCACCGTCTGGTCGCTCCGCTCGCTGCGCACGCCCTGCTCCCCGGGCTCGGCCGGCACCACGGCCATGCCGAACCCGAGCCGGGCGGCCTCGGCGATCCGCTGCGGCAGGTCGCGCACCCGGCGCAGCTCGCCGGCCAGACCGATCTCGCCCATCGCCACCACGCCGGCCGGCGGCGGGCTGACGAAGGTCGCCGAGGCGAGCGCCACCGCCACCGCGAGGTCGCTCGCCGGGTCGCCGAGCTTGGCGCCGCCGACGGTGGAGGCGAAGACGTCGTGGCCGTGGAGCCTCAAGCCGGCGTGCTGCTGCAGGACGGCGAGGACCATCGCCATCCGTGAGCCGTCGATGCCGGACGTGGTGCGGCGGGGTCGCTCGAGGGCGGAGGGGGTGACCAGCGCCTGGACCTCGGCCAGCAGCGGCCGCCGGCCCTCCATGGTGACCGCGACGCAGGTGCCGGCGACCCGGCCGTGGTGGTGCTCGACGAAGAGGCCGGTCGGGTCGGCGACGGCGCTGATGCCGTCGGCGGCGAGGTCGAAGCAGCCCACCTCGTCGATCGGGCCGAAGCGGTTCTTGATCGCCCGGACCATCCGGAACCGCGAGTCGCGGTCGCCCTCGAAGTGGAGCACGACGTCGACCAGGT
>DASTDJ010000062.1:0-8190 GCA_035710425.1 Nocardioides sp. | reverse complement strand
TCCCGACCCGGATCGTGTCACCCGCGTCACCGGCGAGCTCCGTCAGGAGCTCCCGTGCCGCGTCGCGATGGGTGCGCTTCGACGACTCGACGAGCGTGATCGCCCGCGACACCGAGGCTCGCCTCCCGGCTCGGATGCCCTCGACCAGCGCCGCGACGTCGGTCATTCGTGATCGAGCTGGTCCCGCAGCTTCGCGAGCAGGTCGAGCGCCGACTCGGCGATCACGGTGCCGGGCTGGAAGACCGCGGCCGCTCCCATCTCGATCAGGGTGGGTACGTCGTCGGGCGGGATCACCCCGCCGACGACGGTCATGATGTCGGGCCGGCCCTGCTCCTCGAGAGCCTTCCGGAGGGCGGGCAGCAGCGCGAGGTGACCGGCGGCCAGCGAGCTCACGCCGACGATGTGCACGTCGGCGTCGACGGCCTGCTGGGCGACCTCCTCCGGGGTGGAGAACAGCGGCCCCACGTCGACGTCGAAGCCCATGTCGGCGAAGGCGGAGACGACGACCTTCTGCCCCCGGTCGTGGCCGTCCTGGCCCATCTTGGCGACGAGGATGCGGGGTCGGCGGCCCTCGGCCTCCTCGAACGCATCCGTGGCCTCGCGGACCTGACGCACGAGCGTGTTGCCGGCTGCGTCGGCCTCGTCCCTGAACACGCCGCTGATCGTACGGATCACCGCCTGGTGCCGGCCGTAGACCTTCTCAAGGGCGTCGGAGATCTCACCGACGGTGGCCTTGGCGCGCGCCGCGTCGACCGCCAGCGCCAGGAGGTTGCCGTCGAGGGAGCCCTTGCTCGCCCCGCGCTCGGCCGAGCCGGTCAGCGCCTCGAGGGTCCGGCGCACCTCTTCGTCGTCGCGCTCCGCCCGCAGCCGCTCGAGCTTGGCCATCTGCTGGCGGTAGACGTCGTCGTTGTCGACCTTGAGCACGTCGAGAGGGTCCTCGGCGGCCAGCCGGAAGGTGTTGACGCCGATCACCTTCTGGGCGCCGGAGTCGATCCGCGCCTGGGTGCGGGCGGCCGCCTCCTCGATGCGCATCTTCGGGATGCCCTGCTCGATCGCCTCGGCCATGCCCCCCGCGGCCTCGGCCTCCTGGATGTGCGCCCAGGCGCGCTCGGCGAGGTCGTGGGTGAGCCGCTCGACGTAGTAGGAGCCGGCCCACGGGTCGATGGTGCCGGTGGTGCCGCTCTCCTGCTGCAGCAGCAGCTGGGTGTTGCGCGCGATCCGCGCGGAGAAGTCGGTCGGCAGCGCGATCGCCTCGTCCAGCGCGTTGGTGTGCAGCGACTGGGTGTGACCCTGGGTCGAGGCCATCGCCTCGATGCAGGTGCGGCCGACGTTGTTGAACACGTCCTGCGCGGTCAGCGACCAGCCGCTCGTCTGGCTGTGGGTGCGCAGGCTCAGGGACTTGGGGTTCTTCGGGTCGAAGTCGCGCACCAGCCGTGCCCAGAGGGCCCGGGCGGCGCGCATCTTGGCGACCTCCATGAAGAAGTTCATCCCGATCGCCCAGAAGAAGCTCAGCCGCGGGGCGAACCTGTCGATGTCGAGGCCGGCGTCCAGCCCGGCGCGGAGGTACTCGACTCCGTCGGCGAGCGTGTAGGCGAGCTCGAGGTCGGCCGTCGCCCCGGCCTCCTGGATGTGGTAGCCGGAGATCGAGATCGAGTTGAAGCGCGGCATCCGCTCGGCGGTGTAGCTGAAGATGTCGGAGATGATCCGCATGCTCGGCGCCGGCGGGTAGATGTAGGTGTTGCGGACCATGAACTCCTTGAGGATGTCGTTCTGGATGGTCCCCGCGAGCTGCTCGGGCTTCACCCCCTGCTCCTCGGCCGCCGCGATGTAGAGCGCCAGCACCGGCAGCACCGCGCCGTTCATCGTCATCGACACCGACATCTCGTCGAGGGGGATGCCGTCGAACAGCGTGCGCGCGTCGTAGATCGAGTCGATCGCCACGCCCGCCATGCCGACGTCGCCGCGCACCCGCGGGTGGTCGGAGTCGTAGCCGCGGTGGGTGGCGAGGTCGAAGGCGACGCTCAGTCCCTTCTGCCCTGCCGCGAGGTTGCGGCGGTAGAACGCGTTGGACTCCTCGGCGGTCGAGAAGCCGGCGTACTGCCGGATGGTCCAGGGCTGGGTCGTGTACATCGTCGGGTAGGGCCCGCGCAGGAACGGGCTCAGGCCCGGGAACGTGTCGAGGGCGTCCAGGCCCTCGAGGTGCTCGGGGCCGTAGACCGGGAGGACCTCGATCCCCTCCGGGCTGTGCCAGCTGTCGTTGGTCGAGTGGGCCGAGCCGCTGGGCGAGGCCGCGTCGAGACCACCATCGCTCAGCGGCAACCCGGCGAAGCTCTTGGGGACGGTCATGCCAGCTTCTCCCTGGTGCGAGTGAGGAAGTCCAGCGCGTCGATACCCATCGCGCAGTAGTCGTCGACGCCGAGGCCATCGGGCCTGCCCGCGACGATCACGTGGGCGGCACCGGCCCCGCGGAGCGCCTCGACCGCCGCGGCGCCCCACTCGGCGTACGTCGGGTCGGCGCCGGCGAGGCAGACCACCGGCTGGCCGTCGTACGCCGCCAGCAGGGCCTCGACCCCGCCGGTGGCGCCCGCCGTGTCGACCGCGATCCCGCCGGCGGCGAAGAGGTTGGCCGCGAAGGTCGCGCGGGCGGTGTGGGAAGCGACGCTGCCGAGGGTGGCCAGGAAGACCGGCTGACCCACCGGCTCGTCGCGCAGCGCCTCGAAGCTGGCGCCGTAGCGGCGCACCTGCTCGCCCCCGGCGGGCCGGCGCTCGGGAAGCGACTCGGCGAGGTTGGGAAACTCGGTGAGGCCGGTGATGGGTCGCTTGCGCTCGGCGATCTCGGTCTCCCGCCTCGCCACGGTGGCTGCGATCTCGTCGTCGAGGTCGGCGCCGTCCTCGATCCGCCCGAAGACGTCCCACGCCGCGACGGCGAGGTCGTCGGTGAGCTTCTCCACGGCGTACGCACCGCCGGCGGGGTCGGCCACGTGCGCGACGTGCGACTCGTCGATGAGCAGGTGGGAGGTGTTGCGGGCGATCCGGCGGCCGAACGCGTCGGGGCGTCCCAGGGGGCTGTCGAACGGGACCACGGTGACGCTGTCCGCACCTCCGACGCCCGCGGCGAACCCGGCGACCGTGGTGCGCAGCATGTTCACCCACGGGTCGTACTTGCTCATCATCGGCCGGCTGGTCACGGCGTGCTGCCGCATCTCCCGGGTGGTCGCCCCGCTGAGCTCGAGGACCCGGGCCCAGAGGCGCCGAGCGGCGCGGAGCTTGGCGATGGTCGTGAACTGCTCGTCGGTCGCGGCGTAGCGGAACTCCACGAGTGCGGCGGCCCGGTCGACCTCCAGGCCCGCGTCGGCCAGCGTCCGCAGGTACGTCGCCCCGGCCGCCATCGACCAGCCGAGCTCCTGGACGTCGGAGGAGCCGCGGTCGTGGACCGCGGTCGCGTCCACCACGAAGCCGCGGACCCCTGCCTGCCAGGCCTTGCCGGCCAGCTCGGCCGTGGCGTCGCTCGCCGGCACACCCAGGTTGGTGGCGGGGTGCAGCTCGCGGTCGCCGGCGTACGCGAGGAACGTCTCGGGGTCGATGCCGTCGAGGACGACCGGCGCCAGGTCGAGCAGGACGCCGTCGAGCACGACGCCGAGGTCGGCCTCGTCGCCGCCCTGCAGCCAGAGGCTGGTCACGCCGCCCTCGAGGTCGACGATCGCCTCCTCGTGGGCCAGCTGGGCGTCGTCGGCGCGGACCAGCGCACGGACGTCCCAGTCGCCCTGACGGGTCGGACGGCCGCTGGTCTGCCGGCCCTCGAGCAGGTCGGGCGTGCCGAGCGGGGTGATCTCGATGCCGTCGAGCGTGGTCCGGGTGAGCTTCTGCCACACCAGCGCGTCGGCGTCGTCGTCGCCCAGTCGCTTGGCCTTGCGCAGCACGGCGGCGGCCGCGGCCTCCCAGTCGGCGACCGTGGCCCTGTCGTCCGGGGACGCGAGGTCGAGCGAGCCCTGGGCAGGCTCGAGCTCGTCGGGCTCGTCCAGCCCGCCCTCGACCATCCGCTCTTCCGTCATGGTGCGCACCCTAGAAGCAGTCAGTACCCCGTCCTAGCGGGTGTGACTATTCGGACGCGGGACGTGAGCAATTCCTCAGCGCGAGCTGACCGCCACCCGTACCCCGAGGGTCACCAGCACCGTCCCCGCGATCGCGTCGAGCCGGCGGCGCACCTTCGACCGGCGGAAGAAGGCACCGGCCCGGCCCACGCCGTAGGCGAGCGTGAGGTAGAAGCCGGTCTCGATGACCACCTGGACCGCCGCCAGCCCGGCGGTGGTCGCGAAGAGCGGTCGGTCGGCCGGCACGAACTGCGGGTAGAAGGCGATCATGAACACCGCCGCCTTGGGGTTGGCGAGCTGCACCACGACGCCCTCGCCGAACGCCCGCCACCAGGCCGTTCCGGACACCGTCACGTCGGCCTCCGGCGCGTCGCCGCCACGCCAGGCGGAGCGCCACGCCCTGATGCCGAGCCACAGCAGCACCGCGGCGCCGACCACCTTGAGGACGACGTACGCCGTCTCGGAGACCGCCACCAGCGCGGCGAACCCGGCGGCCGCGGCCAGCGCCCAGAGGTAGAGCCCCAGCTCCAGCCCGAGGACCGTGGGCACCGCCCCGCGCCATCCCTGGACCGCGGCGCGCCGGAAGATCAGCGCCATGGCCGGGCCCGGCGAGGCGGAGATGAGCAGCACCGCCACCACGAAGGCGGGCATCAGGGCGACCAGGTCCACGCGGGGATTGTCACCCAGGGCGGCGTCCCGCATCCAGCCATATAGGGCGCCCTCGGCACTAAGGTCGTGGGATGGACCGGCGGCACCTCGAGTACTTCGTCGCCGTCGCCGAGCTGGGCAGCTTCACCCGCGCCGCGGCGGCGCTGTCGATCGCGCAGCCGTCCCTGTCGAACGCGATCGCGTGGCTCGAGCGCGACCTGGGCTCGAAGCTCTTCGAGCGGCACGGCCGGGGCGTGCGCCTCACCCCGTCGGGAGAGGCACTGCTGGAGCCAGCCCGCGGCACCCTCCGGTCGTTCCAGGTCGCCCGGGGCGCCGTGCGGAGCGTCTCGGAGGGCGGCTTCGGCCACCTGGCGATCATCACCAACACGCTGTGGGCGCTCGACCCGCTCTCGGCGATGATCGGACGGTTCCGCGCGCTCAACCCCGGCCTCCAGGTGACCGTCGCCGACCCGGCCCGTCGCACCGATGTCCTCGACGCCGTCCGCCTGGGCGGGGCGGAGCTGGGCCTCCTCGACGGTTCTCCCCCGGGCGGCCGGCTCTCGAGCCGCTGGGTGGTCGACCACGAGCTGGTGGCCGTACTGCCCCCGACCGCCCCTCCGGCCAACGGGACGACCACCGTCGAGGAGCTGCTCCGGTGGGGGCTGATCTGTACGCCGGAGGGCACCGCGCTCCGGTCCCTCCTGGACGAGCAGCTCGAGGCCGTCGGGCGGCCGGCCGAGGTGGACGTCGAGACCGCGCACCTGGCGACCGTCGTCCCGCTCGTCCTGGCCGGGGCCGGGGCCGCGATGCTGCCGCAGGGACTGGCGGCCGATGCCGCCGCCAATGGTGCCTGCGTGCTGCCGCTCACGCCGCCGACGCGGACGTCGGTGCACATCGTGTGGCGGACCGGGCGGCTCAGCGAGCCGGCGGAGCACTTCCTGGACTTCTGCCTGCCCGAGGAGGTCTCCCCCATGCCGGACGCCTCTTCCTCCGATAGCCGATCGGTCTAGCTCGACCCGCTCGACGGCGTGCCCGCGACCGTTCGGGGTCATCACAATGCAGGCACCAGGACCTGGCGTCACATCGAGAGGAGTCGGCGGCGTTGACCGATCACGGACACGGACACGGGCACGGACACGGGCACGGGCACGGGCGCCCCGGGCACCACGTCTGCGGTGGCCCCGACCACCACCGGGGCGACTACACGCCCCAGCAACGCGCCGACCTCGACCTGGTGCTCGACTTCAACCGCCGGATGTCCGACCTGATCAACGAGGGGCGCGACGTCACCGCCGTCGAGTCCTTCCTCGACCCCGACCCGCTTCGGTACATGTGGGTCGACGAGGGGAAGGGCCGGATCGCCGAGGTGATCGCCGCCGCGCACCTGGTCCTCGACCAGGCGCCGCGACCGGACGGGCACGAGCGCGCCGGGACCGAGGCGGTGGACGGGTCGGTCAACGCCGCTCGGCCCAGCATCGCCGCCCGCGACGGCACGCGGCTGGTCGCGTGGGTGGAGTGGCTGCCCGGCCGCGGCGACGTCGTACGCGCCATCTTCGAGACCGACGGTGTGCGCACTCCCGTCGAGACGGTGTCGGGTGAGGTCACCGACGTCTTCCGGCCGACAGCGCTGATCACCACCGAAGGCGTCCCGTGGGTGTTCTACGGCCGCCGGTCGGACGACGGCGTCTCCGTGTGGGGCGCGCGGTGGTCGACGACCGACGGGTGGAGCGCGGCCGAGCCGGTCTCGGACACCGAGCACCCGTCGTTCAACCAGGAGGCGATCGCGCACTCCGACGGCAGCATCGAGATCTGCTGGCAGGGACGACAGGGCGACCGGTTCGCGATCTTCGCCCGCCGCCACGCCGATGGGGCCTGGGGCCCGACCGACAAGGTCAGCGTCGGGGTCGAGGCCAACGTCTGGGATCCCACGGTGGCCGGCTTCGACGACGGCGGCAGCGCCTACGCGTGGTCGGAGTACGTCGACGGCTCCTACCGCGTCGTCGTCCGCCGCCGGGGCGCCGACGGCACGCTGGGCGAGCCGCACGACCTCACCTCCGGCACCGACTACGCCCTGCACCCGCACCTGGCGGTCACCCGCGACCAGCAGCTGTGGTGCGCGTTCGACCTGATCACGGTCACCGGCCATGCCGGCAGCGGGCCGACGAAGCTGCGCCCGGCCGCCGCGGTCGGTGCCGATCCAGCCGTCGTGGAGGGGGTGCGTCCCGGCGGCGACAGCGTGCCGCCCGAGCTGCTCCCCGACGTGAGCGCGTCGATCCAGGTGGTCGCCGTGACCGAGGACGGGGTGCTCGAGGCCCCGGGCGAGCTCGCCGAGCGACTCGACGTGGTGCCCTCCGGCCTGCCCAAGCTGGTCGCGACCGACGACGGGGGCCTCGTCGTGGCCTACCGGATCCATCGCCGGCTGCCGCTGATGACCTACTACTGGGAGGTCGCCACCCAGGTGCTGGCGAGCGGCGGCTGGCTGCCGCCGACGACGTACAGCGGCAGCGACGGGACGCTGGAGGAGATCAGCATCGCCGCTGACCGCGAGGGCGCGGTGGTCGCGGCGCAGACCGACTCGCGGCTGCAGGTGGCGCTCGAGTGGACCGAGGGCTTCGGTGGTCGCGAGTGCCCCTACCTGCACGAGCACCACGGGTCCGTCGTGTGGCACAGCGTGCACGGGGTCGGCTCGGTCGTGCTCGGGCACACGTCCGCGGCGGGTCCCGTCGTGACGTCCGCCTACCTGGGGGTACGGCGGACCCGCGTGCACTCGGGCGACCGGCTCGACGCGCGTCGCTGGATGGAGCCCGAGGCGGTGCGGCCGGAGCGTTACCGGGTCCGCGCCGGGGGCCGCGACCTCCAGGTCTACTGGGGTGACCTGCACCGGCACTCCCTGGTGAGCCGCTGCACGTCCGGCGACGAGCCGTCGCTGGAGGACTTCTACCGCTACGCCTGGGACGTCGACGAGTACGACTTCTGGGCGGTCACCGACCACGCCGAGAACTCCACCGCCTACCAGTGGTGGAGCATCCAGAAGATCGCCGACCTGCTGCACGTGCCGGGGCGCTTCGTGCCGCTGTACGGGTTCGAGTGGACCTCGGCCGAGCACGGGCACCAGAACGTCATCTACGGCGACGTCGCCCGGGGCGCGCCGATCTTCTCCGCGTTCGCCGAGGGGAGCATCACCCCGGCCGGCCTGTGGCAGGGCCTCGCCGAGCACCCCGGGTTCCCGGCGGTCACCATCCCGCACCACCCCGGCTCGGCGATGGTGCACAACGACTGGGACTACCACGACCCCCGGTACAGCCGGCTGGTCGAGGTGTTCCAGGCCTGCCGCGGCAACTACGAGTCGGACAGCTGCTTCCGCCAGTACTCCGACGGCACCGCGGGCGGCACGTTCATGCTCGACGGGCTGCGCCGCGGCCACCGCTTCGGGCTGATCGCGTCCTCCGAC
>DASTDJ010000061.1:0-8285 GCA_035710425.1 Nocardioides sp. | reverse complement strand
CGAGGCTCGTCGCTAGCGCTCCTCGCACCTCAACCACCGGTCTCCCCCCGGACAGCGTCGAGGGGCGAGGCTGCTTGAGCCTCGCCCCTCGTCTTCCCCTGCTCGCCGGTCGCGGGGTCGAAGCGCGGCGGCGATGTCTGTGTCAGTCGGTCGGGACGCGGAGCCGCTGGCCGGCGGTGACCATGCCGGAGTCGAGGGCGTTGAGGCTCTTGATGCGGTCGACCATCGCGCGGACGTCGCCACCCTCGGCGGCGTCGGCGGCGATGTCCCAGAGGGTGTCGCCGGTGCCGACCATCACGGTCTCGGTGGGCTCGGGGGTGCCGGCCTCCTGGGTGCCGACCGCGCCGGAGGCGAGCACGAACCCCAGAGCCATCACCGCGAGCAGCGAGAACGCCAGCACCACGAGTCGGCCGCGCCGGGTGAGGCGGTAGGTGGGCTGGGGGGCGATCGTCATCGTGCTCATCGGGGCTCCTGGGGAAGTCGGTGCCTGTAGTTGTAGTGGTGACCGCCGACAGTGCTGACGGTGGCCGCTCGATCAGACGTTCGATCGAACATGTGTACGAGAGTAGAGCAGGTGTTCGAACGAAAGCAAGGCGCAAGCGAACAATTGTTCGATCGCCAGCGAACCCGGGTCTAACGTGGTCGTCCGTGGCCGAGTACGTCGAGGTGCCGACGCCGGACGGCCGCCTGCTGGAGGTGCTGGCCGGGGACTGGAGCGAGGGCCACCCGCTGCTCTTCCACCACGGCACACCCGGGGCCGCGGTGCCGTTCTCGATCCTGGAGCGGGCCGCCGAGGCCCACGGGTTCCGGGTGATCAGCTACTCCCGCCCCGGGTACGGCGGGTCGACGCCGTGGCCGTTCTCCGAGCGCGGCCCACGCATCGTCGACGACGCGGTCGACTCGCTGATCGTGCTGCACCACCTCGGTCTCCGGAGGTTCGCGACGCTCGGGTGGTCCGGGGGCGGGCCGCGTGCGCTGGCCTGCGCGGCCATCAACCCGGAACGCTGCCGGGCGGTGGCGACGCTGGCGAGCGTGGCGCCGTACGACGCGGCCGGCCTCGACTGGACGAATGGCATGGCCGACGAGAATGTCGAGGAGTTCGCCGCGGCCGTGAAGGGCGCGGCGGCGTACCACGAGTTCCTGCGGGCACTCCCCCAGCCAGCCGAAGGGCACACCGAGGAGCAGGTGGTCGAGGACCTGGCCGGCCTGCTGACCCCGGTGGACGCCGGATATCTCACCGGCGAGTTCGCGACGTACTTCGATCACTCCGGGCGGCGCGGCCGCGAGCAAGGAGTGGTGGGCTGGCGCGACGACGGCCTGTCGATCGTCGGCGACTGGGGGTTCGACCCGAGAGCGATCACCGCGCCCGTCGCGGTGTGGCACGGCCGGGAGGACGCGATGGTGCCGTTCGGCCACGGCGAGTGGCTGGCCGAGCGACTTCCCGGCGCCGTGCCGCACTTCCTCGACCACACCGGACACCTGTCGATGTGGGAGCGCGCCGACGAGGTCCTGCGTGACCTCGCCGCGCGGTACTGAGGCCGGGACCCCGGCTGGGACGTCCGCACCATCCGCCGGGACCCCTCGAGCGGTCAGCCTGGGTGGCATGACGACACTCGACACGAACTCGCCCTCGACCGCGCCCCGCACGGCGCCGTACTCCTCCGCGATCCGGAAGGCGCTCGGTGCCTGCCTGGTGCTGGCGGGCCTGCTCAACGGCGGCGCGCAGTACCTCGGCGAGCTGCTCACCCCCGACCACGACGACTTCGGCGACCAGATCGCCTGGGGTGTCGACCACGCCGCGATCCATCAGACCGAGCAGTTCACGCTGCTCGCGAGCATGCTGTTCCTGCCGCTGGGACTGCTCGGCCTCGCCCAGGTGGCGCGCTGGCACGCACCCCGGCTCACCGTCGCTGCCACGCTGCTGACCGTCTGGGGCATGTGGGGCTTCACCAACGTCGTCGCCCTCGGGTACGCCGCGGGCTCGGTCGGCCCCGACGAGATCGGAGTGAAGGACTCGGTCGCGCTCAACGACGCCTTCGTCGACCACGCGGGCGTGATGGCGGGTGCGCTCTACCCGCACCTCATCGGCTCGTTCCTCGGCCTGATCCTCCTGAGCATCGCCTGCTGGCGCTCCGGCGTCTTCCCCAAGGCACCGCTCGCACTGCTGATGGCTTTCCTGGTGTGGGACTTCATGCTGCCGTCGGTCGGCCCGCTCGAGCCCCATCTGCTGCTGATGGTCGCGCTGGTCTGGCTGGGCGTCCACCTGGCCCGGATGCCCGCCCGCATCTGGTCGGGCGCAACCGTCTGACAACCCCCATCCCCGTCCCCATACTGAGCAGATGAGCCAGACCCGGGCAGCCCCGGTGCTCGCCTGGATGGCGGGCGGGGCGGCCCTCGGGCTGGTGGTCGCCGCCGCGCTCGTCGGCGCCGGGGCCGAGGAGCAGCCCTGGAAGCTGGTGCTGCTCCCGGCCTGCTGGGTGGTGCCCGGGGTGCTCCTCGCAGGTGGCCGGGGCCATCACGCCCTCGGTTGGTTGATGCTCGCGGTCGGCGGCATGTTCGCGGCGTCTGCGTTCGCGACCCAATGGGTCGAGGCCGGGCACACCGCAGGCGCCGCCTGGGCGATCTGGTACGCCGACCGGGGCGCCTCGGCGCTGGTGCCGTGCACGCTCGCCGTCCTCCTCCTGCTGCCGGACGGGCGCCTGCCCGGCCCGCGATGGCGCCCGATCGCGGTCGCCGTCCTCGGCGTCCAGGCGGCGCTGGTTGCGGCCTGGTGCCTGGTCGAAGGTGCAGCAGCGTCGCCGGACAGCACCTGGCCGGTCGACCCGGCGAACCCGCTGGGCGTCCTGCCGAGCTCGTGGGGCCTGCCGCTCGACGACGTCTCGACCTGGCTGCTGCAGGCGCCACTGCTGCTCGGGATGCTGGCGGTCGCCGTCCGGTTGCGCAGCCGTGACGCGGACCAGCGCGGACGGTTGATCGGCGTGCTCGCAGCCGCCGCGGTCTTCGCGTTGCTCGTGGTCCTGGGCCGCGCGCTGTGGCCGACCGCCGCCGGCCTGCTCGACGTGGCCGGTTCGGCGCTGCTCGCCGCCGCCCTCACCTCCGCGGTGCTGCGCCGCCGCCTCCACGGGGTCGACGTCGTGGTCCACCACGCGTTCGTGTACGCCGTGCTGACCGGGCTGATCGGGCTCGGCTACGTGGGTGTGGTCGCCGCAGTCGGAACCCTCGGCGAGGAGCTGCCGGCCTACGGCGTGGGCGTGGTCACCGCCGCGATCGCGCTCGTCCTGCTTCCGCTGCGCGGCCACCTGCAGCGACTGCTCTCCCGCGCGATGTACGGCGAGACCCACGACGTCGGTGCGGCGATCCGGCGGCTCACCGACTCTGTCGGCACGGCCAGCAGCCTCGACGACGTGACCGCCGGCCTGGCCCGCGCGGTCGCGAAGTCCTTGCGAGCTGCCTACGTGCGGATCGAGGCCGACGGCTCGGAGGCGACGGTGGGGGCCCCGTCCGGTTCGCCGGTGCGGCTGCCGCTGATGTCGGGCGACCGACGCGTCGGCACTGTCAGCGTGGCCCTCCCCCATGGACGGCGCTGGCGGGAGCGTGACCGCGAGGTGCTGGCCGAGCTGGCCGACCACGGCGGGCGTGCGGTGCACGCCGTACAGCTCGCGGACGCGCTGCTGACCAACCGCCAGCTGCTGGTCACCGCCCGTGAGGACGAGCGCTCCCGGCTCCGGCGCGACCTGCACGACGAGCTCGGGCCCACGCTGGCCGGGCTGGCGATGCAGCTGGGGATCCTGCAGGAGATGCTCACCAGCGACCCGGCCACAGCGGCCGAGCGACTGGCCCGGCTCGAGGTGGCCGCCCGCCACGCCTTGGAGGACGTACGCCGGCTGAGCCGGGGCCTGCGCCCGCCCGCCCTGGACGAGGTGGGGCTCGTCGGCGCGATCCAGCAGGCCGGTGGCGAGGCCGGCATCCGTCTGGACGCCGACGCGACAGACGTGCCCGAACTGCCCGCGGCGGTCGAGGTCGCGGCGTACCGCATCGGCGTGGAGGCGGTCCTCAACGTCGCCCGCCACGCCGGGGTCCGCGAGGCATCGCTCGAGCTGAGCGCCGACGGCGCGGAGCTACGGCTCCGCATCACCGACGCAGGCACGGGCCTGCGCGGAAGCCCGGCCGGCGTCGGCGTCCTGGCGATGCGCGAGCGGGCCGAGGAGGTCGGTGGTCGCGTGGACGTGGTCGACCTCCGGCCCGGCGTGCGGGTGGAGGCGCGGTTGCCGATCGCCGTCGCGGCTTCCGAGATCTCCGCACCATCCGGGGCGGACCGGTGACCAGCGTGGTGGTGGTCGACGACCACCCGATGTTCAGGGAAGGACTGCGGTTCGCCCTGGAGCGGGCCGGCGTAGAGGTGCTCGGCGAGGCCGGCGACGGCCGCGAGGCGCTGGCCTTGATCGCGACCACGGACCCCGACGTGGTGGTGATGGACCTGGCGATGCCGGTCCTCGACGGGCTGGCGGCGACCGAGCGGCTGGTCGCTTCCGGGAACCGGGCTCGCGTCCTGGTGCTCACGATGTCGGAGGAGGACGCCAGCGTCTTCGCCGCGCTGCGGGCCGGCGCAGCGGGCTACCTGGTGAAGGGGGTGGCGGCCGACCAGGTCGTCAGCGCGGTGACCGCAGTGGCAGCAGGGCACGCCGTGTTCGGCCCGAGCCTCGCCGCGCGGATGTTGGACTTCCTGGATCGGCGGCCGCCCGAGGACCGGTTCCCCGGCCTGTCGGCCCGCGAGCGCGAGGTGCTGTCCCACCTGGCCCAGGGCCTGTCCAACCAGCAGATCGCCGATGAACTTGTGATCTCGCCGGTCACCGTGCGCAACCACGTCACCAACATCCTGGCGAAGCTGCAGGTCACGAACCGCCGCGAGGCGATGCTGCGCTACCACGAGCCTTGATCGACACGCCCGTTCGAACAGATGTTTGAATTCGAGGGGCGGTTGGTGGCACCCTTCGTTCATGGCCGACAAGCGCGCTCCCAAGACCGTCACCGAGCTTCCCGACGGGCCGCCCGACGCGACCGGGCTGACGCCGAGGCAGCAGCGCGTCCTCGCGCACATCAAGGACAGCATCGAGAAGCGGGGCTACCCGCCGAGCATGCGCGAGATCGGCCAGGCGGTCGGGCTCACCAGCTCCTCGAGTGTCGCCCACCAGCTGAAGGTGCTGGAGCAGAAGGGCTACCTGAAGCGTGACCCCAACCGGCCCCGCGCGCTCGAGGTCTTCCTGCCCGAGGTGATGGCGGCCCGCCGCTCGATGTCCAGCGCCGACGAGTCGGCGTTCGACGAGACCGGCATCGGCGACGCCGCACCGGCGGCCACCAACGTGCCGCTCGTCGGCCGGATCGCCGCCGGTGGCCCGATCCTCGCCGAGGAGCGGGTCGAGGCCGTCTTCCCGCTGCCGCAGCAGCTGGTCGGCGACGGCCAGCTGTTCCTGCTCGAGGTGTCCGGTGACTCGATGATCGACGCGGCGATCTGCAACGGCGACTACGTCGTGATCCGCCAGCAGCCGTCGGCCGACAACGGCGACATCGTGGCAGCCATGATCGACGGCGAGGCGACCGTGAAGACCTTCCAGAAGAAGGGCGGCGAGGTCTGGCTGCTGCCGCACAACGCGGCGTACGAGCCGATCGACGGCACTCACGCCACCATCCTCGGCAAGGTGACGGCGGTCCTGCGCCGGGTCTGACCCAGGACCGCCGCAGCCGACGTCAGAGGTACTCGAAACCGCCCACGCCGGTGGCGATCTCCATCGTGTACGTCGCGAGGTAGCCGAGCACCGTCAGCGCGCCCAGGACCAGGCCCGCAATGCTGGCGCCGGCGCCCGACCGGCCGCGCCGGCCGGCGTTCCCGGCGATGACCGCGCCGACCCCGAGCACCAGGGGGAGGCCGGACCAGAACGCGGGCAGGAGGAGCAGCGCCCCGGGAATCGCCATCCCGAGCGCGGCACGCCCCTGGCTCTCCTTGCGCAGCGCCCGGGGCAGCACCCGGGCGAACACGAGCCCGGCGACGACGACGATCACCGGCACGGTGATCAGCACCTCCGACCAGGTGTGGGCGCCGTACGCCGTAGCGGCCGAGGCGACGACGGTGACGAGGGCGCCCAGGGGTGCCACCGGCCATGCGGTCGTCGGGATCGTGGTGGGGGAGGAGGAAACGGTGGTCATGGCGGAACCTTTCTCTGGGTGGAGCCACCACGATCCGGTCGGCGCCATGGTCTCGTCGTCACGCTCTCGGACGGTCCTGATCGTCCGGACGAATGACCCGACAGGTCATCCTCGAGAATGACTCCGCGCCCCAGCCCCGCGGCCTACCGTGACCGTCATGTCCTTCGGTGCCCAGGCCCGGCAGCACGCCGACCTCGTGCTGGCCGGCGCCCTGACCGCACTGATGGTCGTGGAGATCGCGGTGCACCCGGCGGCCGAGCCGGTTCGCGCGGTGCCGGCCGCGTTGCTCGCCGGCATCGGACTGGCGCTCCGCAGGCGGATCCCGGTCGTCGGCTTCGTGCTGACCGCCGCCGGACTCAGCGCGGTCGTGGCGTTCGCCGATGACCTGGACGCGGAGTCGCTCGCGTTCGTCGTGATGTATCTGGTCGCCCACTACTCCCTGGGGCGATGGACCACCGGCCGGGACGCCTGGCTCGGCGTCGTCCTGGTGCTGGCCTCGATGGTGATGTTCGGGATCGGCGACGCAGCTTCCAACGACACGTCCCTCTCCGAGGTCAGCCTCGGAGCGATCGCCTTCACCGTCGGGTTCGTCGGTGGTCCGTGGGCGGCGGGCCTGGCGATCCGGCTGCGACTCGAGCGGGAGTCGGAGCTGGGCGCCGAGAACCAGCGGCTGCAGGCCGAGCAGGAGGAGGCCACCCGGCGCGCAGTCGAGGCCGAGCGCGCCACCATCGCCCGTGAGCTGCACGACGTCGTGTCCCATGCGATCTCGGTGACGGTGCTCCAGTCCCGCGGTGCCAGGCGGCTGCTGGGCACCGACGACGACGCGGTACGTCGTGCGCTGGACGCGATCGAGCACACCAACACCTCCGCGCTCAGCGACATGCGTCGGCTGCTCGCGGTGCTGCGCGACACCGACACGTTCGGGCGGGATGAGGCGGCCGAGCACGCGCCTGCCCCGTCACTGGAGCAGCTGCCCGGGTTGCTCGACCAGGTCCGAGCTTCCGGAGTGCCGGTCGCGCTCGAGGTGGTCGGGGAGCCGGTCGACGTGCCGCCCGGAGTCGATCTGTCGGCATACCGGATCGTGCAAGAGGCGTTGACCAACGTGATCAAGCACGCGGGCGGGGCTCGAGCGATCGTGCGGCTCGACTATGCCGCCGACGCGCTGGGGGTCGTGATCTCTGACGACGGCACGCAGGCCGTGAACGGCGCCCGCACCGGGCACGGCCTGATCGGTATCCGCGAACGGGTGTCGGTGGTCGGCGGTGAGGTCGAGACCGGACCCGGCGAGCACGGCGGTTTCGCGGTGCGGGCCCGGCTCCCCTACTCGCTGGAGGTTTCGTGATCCGGGTGGTGCTGGCCGATGACCAGCCGCTGGTGCGCACCGGACTGCGGATGATCCTCAGTGCCGAGCCCGACATCGAGGTCGTCGCCGAGGCCGCCGACGGCGCCGAGGCGATCGCGCGGTGCGCGGAGCTCCAGCCCGACGTCGTACTGATGGACGTGCGGATGCCCGGCACCGACGGCATCGAGGCGACCCGGTCGGTCACCGCCATCGAGGACCCGCCGCGGGTGCTGGTGCTGACGACGTTCGACCTCGACGAGGTGGTCTACGACGCGCTTCGGGCCGGCGCCAGCGGGTTCCTGCTCAAAGACGCGCCCGAGGATCGACTCGTCGCCGCGATCCGGGTGATGGCCGATGGCGGCTCGTTGTTCGCGCCGTCGGTGACGCGGCGGCTGATCGAGGAGTTCTCCAACAGGGGCGTGCCGCCCGTCGTGGATCTACATGGCCTCACCGACCGTGAGCACGAGGTGCTGCGGCTGGTCGCGCGGGGGCTGAGCAACGCAGAGATCGGCGCCGAGCTCTACGTCACCGAGAACACCGTCAAGACCCACGTCGCGCGGCTGTTGATGAAGCTCGGCGTCCGCGACCGGGTCCAGGCCGTGGTGCTCGCCTACGAGTCCGGGCTGGTTCGCCCAGCGGGCTGAACGCACGTATGGTTCCGGAGTCCAGCGATCTTCGGTACGACGGAGCCCCCATGCGCCCACGCACTCCCCGAGTGCTCGTCCTGTCCCTGCTCGCGGCC
>DASTDJ010000060.1:0-6421 GCA_035710425.1 Nocardioides sp. | reverse complement strand
GCCGACGACGGTGAGGCGATCAGCCGGGGCGTGTACGACGCCTACACGAAGCTGAACCTGCGCTACAGCCAGCTGGCCCCGCTGACGACATACGAGGAGAGGAACACCGGCACGAATCTGCCGGCCCAGATCGAGCTGTATTCGACACCGCCGAAGGATGGCGAACCCGAGTACAAGTTCCTCTTCATGGCCAAGGGCGGCGGCTCGGCCAACAAGTCCTTCCTCTACCAGGAGACCAAGGCGGTGCTGAACCCCACGCGCCTGCTGGAGTTCCTCGATGAGAAGATCCGGTCGCTCGGCACCGCCGCGTGCCCGCCGTACCACCTGGCCGTGGTGATCGGCGGCACCAGTGCGGAGTTCGCTCTCAAGACGGCGAAGTACGCCTCGGCGCACTACCTCGACAACCTCCCCACCGAGGGCACCATGTCGGCCCACGGGTTCCGCGACGTGGCGCTGGAGGAGGAGGTCTTCAAGCTGACGCAGTCGTTCGGGATCGGCGCGCAGTTCGGCGGGAAGTACTTCTGCCACGACGTCCGAGTGGTGCGGCTGCCCCGCCACGGCGCGTCGTGCCCGGTGGCGCTCGCGGTCTCCTGCTCGGCGGACCGGCAGGCGTTGGGCAAGATCACCGCCGAGGGCGTGTTCCTCGAGCAGCTCGAGACCGACCCGGCGCAGTACATGCCGGACGCCGGCGTGGCCGAGGACATCTCGGGCGGCGAGGTGGTGCCGATCGACCTCAACCGGCCGATGCCCGAGATCCTCGCCGAGCTGGGCCGGCACCCCGTGAAGACCCGCCTCTCCCTCACCGGGCCGCTCGTCGTCGCCCGCGACATCGCGCACGCGAAGATCAAGGAGCGCCTCGACGCGGGCGAGGAGATGCCGCAGTACCTGCGCGACCACCCCGTCTACTACGCCGGCCCGGCCAAGACGCCCGACGGCATGGCCTCCGGGTCGTTCGGCCCGACCACGGCCGGCCGGATGGACTCGTACGTCGCGCAGTTCCAGGCGGCGGGCGGGTCGATGGTGATGCTGGCCAAGGGCAACCGGTCCAAGGCGGTCACCGAGGCCTGCGGCACCCATGGCGGCTTCTACCTCGGCTCGATCGGCGGCCCCGCCGCCCGGCTCGCCCAGGACTGCATCAAGGAGGTGTCGGTCCTCGAGTACGAGGAGCTCGGCATGGAGGCGGTGTGGAAGATCGAGGTCGAGGACTTCCCGGCCTTCATCGTCGTCGACGACAAGGGCAACGACTTCTTCACCGACCCGTCGGGCACGGTGACCGTCCCGATCACGGGCATCCGGGTGCGCTCGCAGGAGTGACGGCTACAGCGGGCCCTCGTGGTAGTCGTCCAACGCGGCGCGGACCTGGCCCAGTAGCGCCTCGTCGACCGCCAGCGCCGAGGCGCTCTCGACCTGGACCGACGTGTAGCTGCCGTCCGAGCACGCCTGACCGTTGGCGGCCAGCGGGCTCTGGGGGTCGGGCAGCACGTTGACGATCGACCGCGCGCCCTTCTCGAGCCCCTGCAGCGAGACCACCAGTGTCGTGAACAGCTCACAGGCGCTGTCAGGGGTCAGCTGGTCGTCGGAGGTGATCATCTCGCGGCCCTGCTCCAGCTTGCGCCGCTGAGCGGGATCGTCGATGACGTCGGACTCGAGCAGCTCGTCGATCAGGTCGGGCAGCGTCCTCGCCCACTCCTCGGCCGGCACCTGGATGACCTGGATCTGGTCCACCCCCGCGTTGGACCCGTCGACCTGCGCCTGGCAGGCCGGGAGACCGCCCACGTCGATCCGCTGCTCCTGCGAGGCCGAGCCCAGCGCCGCCAGCTCGGCGCTCCGGTCGATCAGGGCGGCGCAGCCGTCGCCCTCGGCCGAGGTGTCGCCGGAGTCGGACTGGTCGTCCCCGCATCCGGCCCCCAGGGCGATCACGGTCAACAGGCAGCACAGGATCCTGAGGGAGCGCATGGGCGCCACCCTAGGACGCGGGGTTGGAACCCTCGGAACCACTTGCTCGTTCACCCGGTATGCAGTGCCCCACTGACGGAACCACGCTGACCATGAGCGAGCGCAGCGGCATCGAGATCGACTACTGCCCCCAGTGCCGGGGCGTGTGGCTCGATCGCGGCGAGCTGGACAAGATCATCGAGCGATCGATGACCCAGCAGGCCCCCGCCGCCCCGCCGCCTCCGCAGCAGCAGGGTGGCTACGAGCGCGAGCGCGACCAGCGCCACGACCAGTACCAGCAGCGCTACCAGCAGCCCTACCGCAAGAAGAAGAAGGAGAGCTGGCTCAGCGAGATCTTCGACTGATCGACCCGCCGTCGGGCCGGTGCGCCCGTCGCGGCACGATGGCACCGTGGAGTACGTCGAGATCGCCCGGGCTGAGAGCGAGCGCGGGGAGCTGGTGCTGCGCGAACGCCGCCCCGACGACGGGCCGACGGCGCTCGAGCTGCGCGCCAACGGCGTCTTCGTGATGGACACGTTCGAGGTCAGCACCGAGCGCGCGCTGGCCGCCGCGGCGCTCGAGATGGTCGAGTCGCCGCGAGCCGTGGCGGTGGCCGGGCTCGGGCTGGGCTTCACGATGCACGAGGTGCTCGCCGACTCGCGGGTGGAGAAGTGCGCCGTCGTCGAGATCGAGGAGGCGCTGGTGCGGTGGATGCGCGACGGCACCATCGCCCACGGCCCCGCGCTGCTGGCTGACGAGCGGGTGGTGGTCGTGCTCGCGGACATCGCGGTGGCCATCGCCGAGGCGCGCACTGCGTCGTACGACCTGATCCTCCTGGACGTCGACAACGGCCCGGGCTACCTCGTCCACGACACCAACGAGGCGCTCTACCACGCGCCGTTCCTGACCACCGCGCGCGACGTGCTGCGTCCTGGCGGCGCGCTGGTCGTCTGGTCGGCGGCCGAGGCGCCCGAGCTCGCCGAGACGCTGACCGAGGTGTTCGGTGAGGTCAGCGTCCGCCGGCACGACGTGCTGCTCCAGGAGCGAGACGAGAGCTACTGGCTCTACGCCGCGCGGGTACCGTCCCGCGGGTGAAGCGGTACGTCGCCCTCGGCAGCTCGATGGCCGCCGGGCCGGGCATCCCGCCGCGAGCGCCGGGCAGCCCACGCGCGGCGATGCGCTCGAGCCGCAACTACCCCCACCTGCTCGCGGACGAGCTGTCGCTCGACCTGGTCGACGTCACCTACTCGGGCGCCACGACGGCGCACCTGCTCACCGACCGGCAGAACGGCGCACCTCCCCAGGTGACCGCGCTGGACGGCACCGAGGACCTGGTCACCGTGACCATCGGTGGCAACGACATCGCCTACGTGCCCGGCCTGTACGTCGCCACGCTGCCGGGTGCAGTGCGGCTGCTGCCGATGGTGGGTGGGCGGATGCGCGACCTACTGGACCCGGCGCGGCGTGAGCTGGCTTTGGAGACGGTGGCCGACTCCCTGGTGGCCGTCGGCGAACGGGTGCGCGAGCTGTCGCCTCGGGCGCGGGTGCTGTTCGTGGACTACCTCACCCTGCTCCCCCGGGCAGGTGAGAAGTCACCACCGCTGAAGCAAGAGCACGCCGACCTCGCGCGGCACCTCGCCGACCGGCTCGCCGAGCTCACCGCCAAGGCGGCCGCGGCGACCGGCTGCGAGGTGGTCCGGGTCGCCGACGCCAGCCGCGACCACCACGCCTGGTCGGCGGACCCGTGGACGACCGGTGCGACGCTGCCGCTGCCGGGCCGGCCGCTGGCCTACCACCCCAACGCCGCGGGCATGCGCGCGGTGGCCGCGATGGTCGGCGACCACCTTCAGGCGAACTCGCCGCGGTAGTGCTCGGAGAGCGCCGGGTAGTAATCGTCGAAGTCCCGGGTGCCGGGGTCGTCGCCGGCCTCCGCCCGGACCATCCGGTCGAGGTAGTAGTCCCAGCCGGGTCCGACGCTCTCGGCCATGGTCGGCTCCGGTACGGATTGGCCGAACGTGAACGTGGTGATTCCGTCGGCCTCGACGAGGTCGACCTGGAGGTTCCAGGTCTCCGTCGTCCCCTCCGGAGAGGGCGCCTCGGTGGTGATCGCCAGCCGGTGCGGGGGTACGCACTCGTCGATCGTGAACCTCTCGGCGGGGTGCTCGTCCCCTTCGTAGAGCATCCGGAAGGCGACCTCCCCCGCGGCCGGATCGCCTTCCCAGCTGCCGATCCAGCGGGCCAGCCGGTCCGACTCGGTCACCGCCGCCCAGACGTCCTCGATCGGGGCCCGGAAGGTGCGCTCGAAGACGACGAACACGACGCCCTCGCGCACCTCCTTGCGTCCGGTGGCTGCTGGGGTGGTGGGGGTGGTGGTCATCCGGTCTCCTCCTGGTGGGTGGGTGTGGTGCCGCGGCGCTCCCGGCCGGTACGCCGGACCTCGAGCTCGAGGCCGTCCAGCATCCGTTCGCTGATCGGGGGCGCCGATGCCGTCAGCTCGTCCAGCAGCGCGCGCACGGGAGCGAGCCCTGCCGTCGCCGCGCGATAGTGACGCTCCCGGCCCTGCTCGTCGGCCGTCACCAGCCCGGCGTCCGAGAGCAGCCGCAGGTGCTTGCTCACCGCGGGTCTGCTGATCGGCTGCTCGGCGGCGAGGTCGACGACACGAGCCGGTCCCCGGGCGAGGCGCCGAAGCAGGTCGCGACGCACCGGGTCGGCCAGTGCGGCGAAGGCGTCCATGCCTAATTGGTAACTGTTTAGTTACCAATAGTCAAGGGTACCTTCGGAATCGTGACCGACGACTACCGCATCGAGCACGACAGCATGGGCGAGGTCCGGGTACCGAAGGCGGCCCTGTGGCGGGCGCAGACCCAGCGGGCCGTGGAGAACTTCCCGATCAGCGGCACCGCGCTCGAGCCGCGGTTGATCGCGGCACTCGGGCACGTCAAGGCGGCTGCGGCCGCGGCGAACGGTGAGCTCGGCGTCCTCGAGAGCGAGGCCGCGTCGGCGATCGGGGACGCCGCCGGCGAGGTGGCCGCAGGCCGGCACGACGACCACTTCCCGATCGACGTCTTCCAGACCGGCTCCGGCACCAGCTCCAACATGAACGCCAACGAGGTGATCGCGACGCTCGCCGCCCAGGGCGGGAGCGAGGTGCACCCCAACGACCACGTCAACGCGAGCCAGTCCAGCAACGACACCTTCCCCACGGCCATCCACGTCGCCGCGGCGCTGGCGGTGACCGAGGACCTGCTGCCCGGCCTCGACGTGCTGGCGACGTCGCTGGAGGCCAAGGCCACGGAGTTCGCCGACATGGTGAAGTCCGGCCGCACCCACCTGATGGATGCGACTCCGGTGACGCTCGGCCAGGAGTTCGGCGGCTATGCCGCCACCGTGCGCTACGCCGCCGAGCGGCTCGAGTCGGTGCTCCCCCGGGTCCGCGAGCTGCCGCTCGGCGGGACCGCGGTCGGCACCGGCATCAACACCCCGGAAGGGTTCGCGGCGCGGACCATCGCCGTACTCTCCGAGCGCACCGGGCAGGAGTTCACCGAGGCGCGCAACCACTTCGAGGCCCAGGGCACCCGCGACTCGCGGGTCGAGCTGAGCGGCGTGCTTCGGACGATCGCCGTCGGCCTCACGAAGATCTGCAACGACCTGCGCTGGATGGGGTCCGGGCCCACCACCGGGCTGGCCGAGATCCACCTCCCCGACCTCCAGCCCGGGTCCAGCATCATGCCCGGCAAGGTCAACCCGGTGCTGCCCGAGGCGACCCTGATGGTCTGCGCGCAGGTGATCGGCAACGACGCGGCGATCACGGTGGCCGGCGCGAGCGGGAACTTCGAGCTCAACGTCGCGATGCCGGTGATCGCCCGCAACCTGCTGGAGTCGATCCGCCTGCTGTCCACGTCGAGCACGGTCCTCGCCGAGCGCTGCATCGACGGGATCACCGCCGACGCCGAGCGGATGCGCCGCTACGCCGAGTCCTCGCCGTCGGTGGTCACCCCGCTCAACAAGTACGTCGGCTACGAGGCCGCGTCCAAGATCGCCAAGCAGGCGCTCGCCGAGGGCGCCACGATCCGCGAGACGGTGATCGCGATGGGCTACGTCGAGCGCGGCGAGCTCACCGAGGAACAGCTCGACGAGGCCCTGGACGTCGACGGCCTCACTGGCCGCTGAGGCTCAGTACCAGCCGTGCGACTCGCTGTGCGCCCAGGCGCCGCAGGGGCTGCCGTAGCGGTCCTGGATGTAGCCGAGACCCCAGCGGATCTGGGTCACCGGGTTGGTCGCCCAGTCGGCGCCGGCCGAGGCCATCTTCGAGCCCGGCAGCGCCTGCGGGATGCCGTAGGCCGAAGAGGTGGGGTTGTCGGCGGTGACGCTCCAGCCGGACTCGCGCATGTAGAGCGAGTCGAGGCAGCCGAACTGGTCCAGACCGAAACCGAACTCGTCGAGCAGCGCCCGGGCGATGTCGCGGGGGTCGGAGTCGGCGAGGTTC
>DASTDJ010000059.1:0-28450 GCA_035710425.1 Nocardioides sp. | reverse complement strand
CGCGGCCGCGGGGCGTAACCCCGAGCACGTGAAGATCCTGCCGGGCATCGTGCCGATCATCGGTGACACCGAGGCGGACGCCCTCGCCAAGGAGCGGCAGCTCGACGAGCTGCTCGTGCACGAGCATGCGCTCCAGCAGCTGTCCGACGACATCGGCATCCCCGCCGACCGGATCGACCTCGACGCTCCGCTGCCCGAGGACATCCGGCCGCCGAGCGACATCCAGGGCAACCGGACCCGCTACGAGCTGACCGTGGCCTTCGCGCGCCGCGACAACCTCACTGTCCGGCAGATCCTCTCCCGGCTCGGCGGAGGGCGCGGACACCGGACCCTGGCCGGCACCGCTGAACAGATCGCGGACTCGATCGAGGAGTGGTTCACCAACGGCGCCGCGGACGGCTTCAACGTGATGCCGGCGGCGATGCCCTCGGGCCTCGAGGCGTTCGTCGACCGGGTGGTGCCGATCCTCCAGGAGCGTGGCCTGTTCCGACGCGACTACGAGGGCAGCACCCTGCGCTCCCACTACGGCCTGCCGGTCCCGGCGCGATCCGCCGCGGCGCTGGCCCACACGGGCTGACCGCCCCATGAGTCATTCACACAGAGGTCAGTCACGTACCGCGGTCGTGGTGGGCAACCCCAAGCCGGGCTCTCGGACGCTCGCGGCGGCGGTGCATGTCGCCCGCGAGCTGGACGGGGGCGAGCCCGGCTTGGTGGTCGACCTGGCCACGTTGGGTCCGGCCCTGCTCGACTGGCAGGACCCGGCGGTCGCCGAGCTGGTGGCCGCGGTCGGCGCGGCCGACCTCGTGGTGGTCGCCAGCCCGACGTACAAGGGCACCTATACGGGACTGCTCAAGCTGTTCCTCGACAGGTTCGCCACCGACGGCCTCCGCGGGGTCGCCGTACCACTGATGCTCGGTGCTGGGCCGGCCCACGCGCTGGCCCCCGAGCTGTCCTTGAGGCCGGTCCTCAGCGAGATCGGCGCGAGCATTCCCAGCCGCTCGCTCTACCTCCTGGACTCGTCGTACGACGACCCCGCGGTCTACCAGCGCTGGCTGGACGAGGCCCGGCCGCGCATCGCCCGCCAGCTCGCCGCCCTGACAGGAGTGACCGCATGACCGTCGCCCGGCTGACCACCAACCAGGATCTCGACCCGCAGCGGTTGCGGGAGGCGTTCGGTGTCTTCCCCAGCGGTGTGGTCGCGGTCGCTGCCGAGGTGGACGGCGAGCCGGTCGGCCTGGCGGCGAGCTCGTTCACGTCGGTGAGCCTGGAGCCGCCACTGGTGTCGTTCTCGGTGGCGAACACCTCGAAGACCTGGCCGGACCTGCGCCGGGCCGAGCGTCTCGGGCTCACCGTCCTCGCCGATCACCACGGCGAGGTGTGCCGTCAGCTCGCCGGACCGGTTACGCACCGGTTCGACGGGCTGACGGTGAGCGCGACCGAGACCGGCGCGATCACCCTCGACGACGGTCTGGCGAGGTTCGACTGCTCGATCCATCGTGAGGTGGAGGCCGGCGACCACACCCTGGTGCTGCTCCGCCTGCACGCTGTCGAGCACGCGGACACCTCGCTTCCGCTGGTGTTCCACCGGAGTGCCTTCGGGAGGCTCTCGGCATCGGCCTGAGGCGCATGCTCCACACCCGGGGTGGAGACCGGAAGGGCGACCCCGAGACGAGGAGGGCTCATGGGTGGTGCAGGCCTGCCTTTCGGACTGATATTCATCGCGTTGCTGGTGGTCGTCGTGTTGCTGGCGATCTACGTGGTGGTGCCCTGGGTGCGCCGCCAGGAGCGCGAGCGTGCCGAGATCACCGATCCCCGCCGCGAGTCCCTGGTCTACGAGGTGCCCGAGGGCCAGGACCCGGCGGTGATCGTGACCGCCCTGCGCAACGACGGGCTCGAGGCGACCGAGGTGCTCCGGCAGGGCCGTCAGCGCGTGGTGATCGCCTGCCCGCACGGGCGGGAGGACCTGCGTCCGCGTGCCCGCGCGGTGATCTCCAACGAGGCTGACCTCAACTTCGAGGGCGACCCCGCGGCGAAGCGAGAGGTCACGTTCGTCGACGAGTGACGAGGGTCATACTCGCGATTGTCGGCGAATCTGCGGACAACCAATGATGCGTCGGGCATGATCTGCGTCAGCCCCGCTGGAGATTGACCCGAGACAATCTCCGGCGGGGCTTCTCCATTTCGTGGCCGCGTGTCGCGATCAGCCCTGATACCGCTCCACGGTCTCGGTGGAACGGACCTCGGCCTCGGACTCGGGCTGGTCGAACTCGCGCTTGGCGCGGCGCTGGCGGAGCAGGTCCCAGCACTGGTCGAGCTGCTCCTCGAGCTGGCGGAGCCGTTCGACGTCGGTGTCCGGGCCGTTCCGCAGCTGGTGCTCCTCGTCGACGAGCTCGTGGATCCGGGCGAGGATGTCCTGGTCGGCCATTCCTCAACTCTGACACGTTCAGCCGTCGGCGAACACCGCTCCAGGGCCGGAATCCAGGCCAGCCAGCCCGCCGTTGAGAGGGCATGACCAATCCTGTGCGTCTCCCGCTGGTGCTGTTGAACGACGTGGTCGTGCTGCCGGGCATGGTGGTGCCGATCGAGCTGGACGAGGCGGCCCGGGCTGCGGTCGACGCGGCCCAGCTGGCCGCGCGCGACCCCGAGACCGGCGCCGACGGCACGGCGAAGGTGCTGGTGGCCCCGCGCCTGGAGGACCGCTACGCGTCGTACGGCGTGATCGCGACCGTCGAGAAGGTCGGCCGCTTCTCCGGTGGTGGCCCGGCCGCGGTGCTGAAGGCCGGTGACCGGGCGTCCATCGGGACCGGTGTGTCCGGGCCCGGCGCCGCGCTGTGGGTGGAGGCCGAGCCGGTCGAGGCCCCCGAGATCACCGACGAGGTGCGCGAGCTCGGCGAGGAGTACCGGCGCCTGGTGATCGCGATCCTGCAGCGCCGCGAGGCCTGGCAGGTCGTCGACACCGTCAGCCGGATCGAGGACCCGGCCGCGCTGTCGGACCTGGCCGGCTACGCGCCGTACCTCTCCAACGACCGCAAGCGTGAGCTGCTGGAGACGCCCGACGTCGCCGAGCGGCTGCGGCTGCTGGTCGCATGGACCCGTGACCACGCCGCCGAGTCCGAGGTCAACGACAAGATCGCCGAGGACGTGCGGGAGAGCATGGAGTCCACCCAGCGCGAGTTCCTGCTGCGCCAGCAGCTGGCCGCGATCCGCAAGGAGCTGGGGGAGGACGACGCCGGCGGCGTCGACGACTACCGGGCCCGCGTCGAGGCGGCGGACGTGCCCGACAACGTCCGCGAGGCGCTGCTCCGCGAGGTCGACAAGCTGGAGCGCACCAGCGAGCAGAGCCCGGAGACCGGCTGGATCCGTACCTGGCTCGACACCGTGCTCGACCTGCCGTGGTCGGTGCGCACCGACGACAACAACGACGTGACGGCGGCTCGCGCGGTCCTGGACGCCGACCACCACGGGCTCGACGAGGTGAAGGACCGGATCACCGAGTACCTCGCCGTCCGCGCGCGCCGCAGCGAGCGTGGCCTCGACGTCGTGGGCGGACGCGGCTCCGGCGCGGTGATCCTCCTGGCCGGGCCTCCAGGCGTGGGCAAGACCTCGCTCGGCGAGTCGGTCGCCCGCACCCTGGGCCGGAAGTTCGTCCGGGTCGCCCTCGGCGGCGTCCGTGACGAGGCCGAGATCCGCGGCCACCGGCGCACGTACGTCGGCGCGCTCCCGGGCCGGATCGTCCGGGCGATCAAGGAAGCCGGCTCGATGAACCCGGTCGTCCTGCTCGACGAGGTCGACAAGGTCGGCGCCGACTACCGCGGCGACCCGTCCTCGGCGCTGCTCGAGGTGCTCGATCCGGCGCAGAACCACACGTTCCGCGACCACTACCTCGAGCTCGACCTGGACCTCTCCGACGTGCTCTTCATCGCCACCGCCAACGTGGTCGAGCAGATCCCCGCGGCGCTGCTGGACCGGATGGAGCTGGTGACCATCGACGGCTACACCGAGGACGACAAGGTCGCGATCGCCCGCGACTTCCTGGTGCCCCGACAGCTCGAGCGCGCTGCGCTCACCGCCGACGAGGTGACGATCAGCGACGAGGCGCTGCGCGAGATCGCGGCCAACCACACCCGCGAGGCAGGGGTGCGGCAGGTCGAGCGGCTGCTGGCCAAGGCCTTCCGGAAGGCGGCCACCCGGCTCGCCGATCCGGCCGTCGACCGGGTCGACATCGACGAGGCGGTGCTGCGCGACCTCATCGGGCGGCCGCGGTTCACCCCCGACACGCACGAGCGAACCGAGCTGCCCGGGGTCGCGTCCGGCCTGGCCGTGACCGGCATGGGTGGCGACGTGCTCTACATCGAGGCCAGCGCGGCCGACGGCAACGCCGACCTGACCATCACCGGCCAGCTCGGCGAGGTGATGACCGAGTCGGCCCGGATCGCGCTCTCCTGGGTGCGCGCCCACGCGCACGAGCTGGGTATCGAGGCCTCCGCGTTCGAGCGGTCGATCCACCTGCACGTGCCGGCCGGGGCGGTGCCCAAGGACGGGCCGTCGGCGGGCGTCACGATGGTGACCGCACTGGTCTCGCTGCTGACCGGACGCCCGGTGCGACCGGAGGTCGGCATGACCGGCGAGGTGACGCTCAGTGGCCGGGTGCTGCCGATCGGCGGGGTCAAGCAGAAGCTGCTCGCGGCCCAGCGGGCCGGCCTCACCGAGGTGTTCATCCCGGCGCGCAACGAGCCGGACCTGGACGACGTACCGGCCGAGATCCGGGAGGCGCTGACCGTGCGCCCGGTCGGGCGGGTCACCGACATCCTCGAGATCGCGCTGGCGGCCCCGAAGGTGGTCGCCTCGACCGCGGCCTGACGAACCCCTCAGGTGCGGGGCGCTCCCGCCGATCACTGCTGAGTGATCCACGTGACGGGCGTGCCACTGTGGGTGGCGGCGGTAGGGGCCTCGGTGGTTCTCATCCACGGAGGCCTCTCGCTCGCGGAGGGCATCGCTCGACCTGACCCGGGCGCCGAGGTCACCACGGCGGCCTCGTCGACGGCGGCCACCACGACGCGCTGGCCACAGGCGACGATCCTTCCCCCGCCGGTGATCCAGTCGGGGGGCGATCTCAGTCCCGCCGCCGAGCCGGTCGCGCAGCCGCCTGGCATCGAGCCGTACGCCGTGCCCTTCTCGGCGCCGCTCTCCGCGCCCGTCGATGCACCGGGCCTGGCGCCGGACTCCGCGCCGGACCCCGCACCCTCGGCCCGGACTGCCACCCCGGCCAGCGGGTCGGTCACGGCGTCGGTCGCGAATCTCCCCAACCGCACCAGCCCCGCCGGGTTCGCCTCGTCCCTGCGCAGCCTGACCGCTGACGGGTCGGACTTCGTGATGCTGAACGAGGTGAGCCGGCGCAGCATCGACGGCATCCGCAGCGCCGCCCCCGGGTACGACGCCTGGCGCGACCCGGCACCGGACCGCAGCACCGGCGGCAGCCAGTCGATGAACAACGTGGTGATGTGGCGCTCCGACCGTTGGTCGCTGGTCGACTCCGCCCGGGTCAAGGTCGTCGACGACGACCGCGGCTACCTGCACGGCCACGCATTCACCTGGGACCGCTACGCCACCTGGGCGATGCTGGAGCGCGACGACGGAGCGATCGTCTCGGTCGTGTCGACCCACATGCCGACCAACCCAGGGAAGTACCCCCGCCAGCCCGGCAACCCGAGCATGTCGCGCGTCGAGCGGTACAGCCGCGGCATGGACACGCTCGTCGCCACCGTGCAGCAGCTCGCCCAGCACGGGCCGGTGCTCGTCGGCGGCGACATGAACTCCCACCACAGCCAGGGTGCCTGGACCGCGGCCGCCAAGATGACCCGGGCCGGCTATCGCTACGTGAAGGATCGCGGTGTGATGCACCTCTTCTACCCGTCCGGCGCCGACGTGGCGCGGCACCGGCAGCTCGGCGTCGCCTCCGACCACCCGGCCATCGTCACGACGCTCGTCCTGGAGGGATGACCGCCCTATCGGGTGGGGCGTTCCCTCAGCCGCGGGTGGGCCGGCGAAACCGTGTTGCGGGCGGCGTGGGTGTGGTCGACCCCCTCGCCGTCGAACACCTTGCCGAGCAGTCGACGGCTGTGCTCCGGGGTGCCACTGAGCACCACCGAGACTCCTGCGGCTGCGAGGTCGCGACAGATGGAGCGGAGGGCCAGCGCCCCCGTGACGTCGATCCGGCCGAGCCGCTGCAGGTGGATCTCGACGCGGCCGAGTCTTCGATGGGCCTCGAGCTCTCCGAGGATCCGCGCCTCCAGGCCGGGTGCCGAACCGAAGTACAGGACGCCCTGAGGGCGTACGTGCAGCAGGTCGTGCTCGTCCCACAGGTCCATGTCGAGGCGGAGCTCGCGCCACAGGTGCAGCGCCAGCGCGAGGGCCACGCCGGTCACCAGGCCCCACTGCACCTGCGGCGCCGCGATCACGGACACGGCGGCTGTGGCGAGCCCGACCACCAGCTGTGGGCGCGACCAGCGCGCCAGGTCCAGCACCGGTCGCGGGTCGAGCAGGACCAGCACCGAGGCGATCACCACCCCGGCCAGGGCGCTACGCGGGAGACTGGAGAGCACGTCCACGAACGGCAGGAAGGCGAGAACGGCGGCGCCGGTGATGATGCCGCTCCAACGGGTGCGAGCTCCGGACACATGGTTGAGCGCGGACCGCGAGAACGACCCACCCACCGGGTAACCGCCGGTGACCGCCGCGCCGATGTTGGCGAGGCCCTGACCCACCAGCTCGCGGTCCGGGTCCCAGGACGACCGTTCTGCCGAGGCGTACCTGCGGGCGATGCTGGCCGGCTCGGCGAAGCCGACCAGGGCGATCACCAGGCCGGGCACCAGCAGGTCGAGCGAGGCGCTCCACGGCAGGGCGAAGGTCAGTGGCGGCAGGCCCGACGGGATCGTGCCCACCTCGGCCACGTCCCACCCCGTTGCTGTGACCACCAGCATCGAGGCGACCACGCCGATGAGTGCTCCCGGGATCAGCGGGTGCAGGCGGCGACCGCCCAGCGTGAGCACCAGCACCCCGAGTGCGATGGCGGCCGCCCCCGCGGACCAGGCGTCCGGGCTGCCCAGCGCCGCCACGGTCGCGGCGAGCGGGTCGTCGTTCGAGGTGGTCGCGCCGACTGCGGTCGGCAGCTGGGAGGCCACGATCAGCGCGGCCGCCGCCCAGGTGAAGCCGGCCAGGACCGGCTGGCTCATCAGGTAGGCGATCACGCCGCCGCGGGTCAGCCCGAGCAGCAGCCGCGCGCCGCCGGCGACGAGGGCGAGCAGCGCCGCGTGGGCGGCGTACTCGGTCGGCGACAGCTGGGGCAGCGGAGCGATCGCGCCCAGCACCAGGAGGCTGGTGACAGCCGTCGGCCCGGTCTGCAGGTACGGCGACGAGCCGATCACCCCCGCCAGGACCGGCGCCACGGCGGCGGCGTACAACCCGTGGACGGGCGGGAGGCCGGCCAGGGTCGCGTAGGCGAGCGACTGGGGAACCAGCACCAGGGCGACGGTGAGGCCGGCCAGCAGGTCGCCTCGCACCGGCCGGGGGAGGAGCGGGACGGCCACGGGGGTCGTGGTCCGCTCAGTCCGGAGGTTCGAGGCGCGCGCTGGCCTCGGCGATCCGGCGGTTCGCCGCCCGGCGGGCGTTGCGCACGTGCGTCTGTGCTGCGCGCGCGGCCTCGGCGGAGTCGTTCTCCAGGACCGCGCTGAGGATGCGCAGGTGCTCCTCGCGCGACTGCTCCGCGCGTCCCTCGATCGCGAGCGTCGTCTGCATGCCCTTGACGAGCAGCTCGTTGAGGACCCCCTGGCTCTGCTCGAGCAGCCGGTTGCCTGCCGCCTGCACGATCCGAAGGTGGAACACCGCGTCGAGGCGTTGGAGCTTCTCGAAGTCTCTGGGCTCGACGTGCAGCGCCTCGTCGAGATCGGCGAACGCCACGCGGATGGCGTCGACCTCTGAAGCATCATGGCGTTGGGCGGCCCAGCGCGCGGCCGGCACCTCGAGCACCTCGCGCATCGCGAACAGCTCGCTGAGACTGTGGTCCAGCTGCGTCAGCGACTCGCGGAGCGACTTCTGCATGGCCGGCTCGGCGACGAAGACGCCCTGCCCGTGCTTGACCACCAGCCGACCCTCGGCCTGGAGGGAGCGGACCGCCTCTCGCACCGATGGTCGGCTCACCCGCAGCGACGCGGCGAGCTCGCGTTCGGACGGCAGCCGGTCGCCGGGTCCCAGCTCGCGGGTCTTGAGCACCCGAAGGATCTCGGACCGGATGCGTTCGCCCAGGGTGCCCTGGCCCAGCTGTTGCCACCCGCTGAGGGCGTCGTCGGCGTGCATGGCACCTCCTCGGTCAGGTCAGCGCCGCGGATCGGCCCCGTCGGGGCCACACCCTACGAGCCACCGACTGCGGAGGGCCGAGGCATTGCCTCACGCTGAACGCGTCACACTATAGTGGACAGACCTCTATCCACTGCACCAGTCGCGATGGATCTCGGCCAACCCCGGAAAGGACGCGTCCATGCGTGGTTCCGCATGAGGTACGGGTTCGCCATCGACCAGCGCACCTGCATCGGTTGTCATGCGTGCACCGTCGCCTGCAAGACCGAGCACGAGGTGCCCCTCGGGCAGTTCCGGACCTGGGTGAAGTACGTCGACTCCGGCACCTTCCCCGACTCCCGACGCGACTTCGGAGTGATGCGGTGCAACCACTGCACCGATGCCCCGTGCGTGACGATCTGCCCGACGGGTGCGCTGTTCACGCGCGAGGACGGGATCGTCGACTTCGACGGTTCCGCATGCATCGGGTGCAAGTCGTGCCTCCAGGCCTGTCCCTACGACGCGATCTACATCGACGACGACACTCACACCGCCGCGAAGTGCAACTTCTGCGCACACCGCGTCGACGACGGGCTCGAGCCGGCGTGTGTCGTCGTCTGCCCGACGCACTCGATCTGGGTGGGTGACCTCGAGGACGAGTCCTCGGGCATCTCCCAGCTCCTGGCCACCAACGAGAGCACCGTGCGAGCGCCGGACCAGGGCACCGGGCCCAACGTCTTCTACCTCGGCGCCGCGCGCGCGGTCCTGGACCCGCTGGAAGCGCCGGTCAAGGACACCTACCTGTGGGCTCGCCCCGACGAGCATCGGCTCGCGACGTCGGCCGACTTCACCGGCTCCGATCCCACGGCGGCGACGACCCTCAACACCGCGCACCCGCGGCCGTGGGGCTGGCGGGTGATCACCTACCTGTGGACCAAGGGCGTCGGCGCCGGGGCGCTGTTCGTCGCTGCCCTTGCGGCCGTCCTCGATGTCGGGCTGGGCGGGGTGGGCGACGTGGTGGCGCCGGTGCTCGCGGCGGCCGCGGCAGCAGTCACCGGGGGGCTGCTGGTGTGGGACCTCAAGCGGCCCGAACGCTTCTACCTGCTCTTCACGCGCGGCAACCATCGGTCGTGGCTGGTCCTCGGTGGCTACGCGCTGCTGGGGTTCGGGGCCGCTGCGACGGTGTGGTTCGGCACCGCGGTCCTCGGCGCCGACGCTGCGCACCCGTGGCTCGCCCTGCCGGTCGTGCTGCTGTCGGCGTTGGCCGCGGGCTACACGGCGTTCCTGTTCGGGCAGGCCGAGGGCCGGGACCTCTGGCAGTCGCCGTGGCTGCTGCCGCACCTGCTGGCCCAGGCCGCCATGACCGGAGCCGGTGCGATGGCGGTGGCCGTGGTCGTGGCCGGCGCCGGTGACGATGCGACCGCGCTGGTCGCGCGCGTCCTCGCGACGGCGGCAGTGCTGCACCTCGCCATCACCGCCGTCGATCTCGGCGGGCGGCACGAGAGCCGGCGGGCCGAGGTCGCGGCGTCGACGATCCTGCGCGGCCGCTATCGCGCGGCCTTCTGGTGGGGCGCCGTCACGCCGACCGTGGCGGCGGTCCTGCTCGCGGTCCCGGCGTGGAACGGCGACCACGGCTGGGCAGTGCTCGCCGCCGGCATCCTCGTCCAGCCGGCCCTGCTCACCTACGAGACCGTCTACGTCCGCGCGGCCCAAGACGTACCCCTTTCCTGACGCACCGAGAGGCGACGATGACCGCAGCCGAGGACCACCGGGTCGGACCAGGCAGTTCAGAGGAGCTGCCCACGCCCGACCTCCCGGGAGCGCGCTCGCACGAGGCCTTGCGGAACTTCCCCCCGCCGGAGACCTGGGACCACCACGTCGCCCACGACGCGCGGGCCCATCCGCGCAAGGTGCCGCGCGAGTTCATGCTGATCCCCACCACCTGCTTCAACTGCGAGTCCGCGTGCGGGCTGCTCGCCCACGTGGCCAAGGACGACCTGTCCATCACCAAGGTGGAGGGCAACCCCGCACACCCCGGGTCCCGTGGCCGCAACTGCGCCAAGGGCCCGGCGACCATCAACCAGGTCAACGACCCCGAGCGGATCCTGCACCCGCTGCGGCGGGTCGGAGAGCGCGGCGCCGGCGGGTGGGAGCGCTGCACCTGGGACGACGCCCTCGACGATGTCGCGAGCCGGATCCGGACGTCGATCATGGCCGAACGACGCGACCGGGTCGTCTACCACGTCGGTCGGCCGGGCGAGGACGGCTTCGCCGAGCGCTTCCTGCTCGCCTGGGGCGTCGACGGCCACAACAGCCACACGAACATCTGCTCGGCGGGAGCGCGCCTGGGCTACACCACCTGGGGCGGGTACGACCGCCCCGCACCCGACTACGCGAACGCCAAGGTGATCCTGCTGCTCTCCTCGCACCTGGAGACCGGGCACTACTTCAACCCCCACGCCCAGCGGATCATGGAGGCCAAGAGCGAAGGCAACGCCAAGGTCGTCGTCCTCGACGTACGGATGTCCAACACGGCGAGCCACGCCGACCTGTGGCTGGCGCCGTGGCCCGGGAGCGAGGCGGCGATCCTGCTGTCCGTGGCGTCCCACCTGCTGCGCACGGGGCGGATCGACCGCGACTACCTGCGCCGTTGGGTCAACTGGCGCACCTACCTCGAGCGGATGCACCCGGACCGCCCCCGCGACTTCGACGCGTTCGTTGCGGCCCTCACCGAGGACTACGCCCGCTACACGTTCGAGTTCGCCGCCGAAGAGAGCCAGGTGCCGGTCGAGCGGATCCGCGCGCTCGCCGAGATCGTCGCCGAGGCGGGGCCGGCGCTCTCCGCGCACATCTGGCGCTCCGCCGCGGCCGGCAACCTCGGGGGCTGGCAGGTCGCCCGCTGCCTGTTCTTCCTCAACGTGCTGACCGGCAGCGTCGGTACGAAGGGCGGCACCAGCCCCAACGGGTGGCACAAGTTCATCGCCCACGGGTTCGACGTACCCGAGGGCCACGATGCGTGGAACGAGCTGCTCTGGCCGGGGGAGTATCCCTTGTCGACCAACGAGATGTCCTTCCTCCTCCCGCACTTCCTGCAGGACGGGCGCGGTGAGCTCGACGTCTACTTCACCCGCGTCTACAACCCGGTGTGGACCAACCCCGACGGGTTCGCCTGGATCGAGACCCTCACCCGTACCGACACGATCGGGCTGCACGTGGCGCTCACCCCTACCTGGTCGGAGACGGCGGCGTTCGCCGACTACGTGCTCCCGATGGGGCACGCCACCGAGCGCCACGACACCCACTCCTACGAGACGCACGCCGGCGCATGGCTCGGCTTCCGCCAGCCGGTACGCCGGGTCGCGATGGGCAAGCTCGGCTCGGCCGTGACCGACACCCGGGAGAGCAACCCCGGGGAGGTCTGGGAGGAGAACGAGTTCTGGATCGAGCTCTCGTGGCGGATCGACCCGGACGGGTCCCTGGGGATCCGGCGCTACTTCGAGTCGCCGTACCGTCCCGGCGAGAAGGTGACCGTCGACGAGTACTACCGCTGGGTCTTCGAGAACCGGGTTCCCGGGCTGCCCGAGAAGGCGGCCGCGGAGGGACTCACGCCGATGGGCTACATGCGCAAGTACGGCGTCGTGGAGATCTCTCGGGACGTCTACCGCCGCGACGAGCGGCCGCTCACCGACGACGAGCTCTCGGGGGCCGAGCCGGACCCGGACGGCGTGCTCCGCCTGCCGACGACGGACGAGTCGACACCGCCGCTGATCGGCGAGGCCGGCGCCGTCGGGGTCCAGCTCGAGGACGGATCCCGGGTCGCGGGATGGCTGACCCCCAGCCGCCGTCTCGAGCTGTGGTCGGACTCCGTCGCGTCCTTCGGGTGGCCCGAGCACGCCGCGCCGACGTACATCGAGTCGCACGTCTCTCGTCGCAGGGTCGACCTGGCCGCGGGTCAGCGGGTGCTGGTCCCGACGTTCCGGCTGCCCACGCTCATCCACACCCGGTCGGGCAACGCGAAGTACCTCAACGAGATCAGCAACACCCACCCGCTGTGGATCCACGAGGACGACGCCGGACAGCTCGGGCTGGCGACGGGTGACCTGGTCCGGGTGACGACCCGGATCGGCCACTTCGTCGCCCGCGCCTGGGCGCACCAGGGGATTCGGCCGGGCGTCGTCGCACTCAGCCACCACATGGGCCGGTGGCGGCTCGACGACATCCATGCCAGCCGCTGGGCGAGCGGGAAGGTGGATCTGGAGCGCAGCGAGGAAGGCGTGTGGCGGATGCGCTACGTCGAGCACCCCCGGCCGTTCGCGAGCGACGACCCGGACAGCTCCCGGATCTACTGGGAGGACCCGGGCGTGCACCAGAACCTCACGTTCCCGGTGCAGCCCGACCCGTGGTCGGGAGCCCACTGCTGGCACCAGCTGGTGACCGTGGCGCCCGCCGAGCCCGGTGACCGGTATGGCGACGTCCAGGTCGACACCCGGCTCGCGCGCGAGGTCTATCGCGAGTGGCTGGCGATGACCCGACCCGGCCCCAACGGGGAGGGGCTGCGCCGGCCGGAGTTCATGATGCGGCCGGTCAAGCCGAAGCGAAAGGCGTTCCGGGCATGAGCACCCCAGTGCGTGCCGAGCGGATCCGGAGATCGGTGGCAGCGGTGTCCGAGCCGCTCAGCGGTCGCCCGCTCGGTGAGCTGGGCCTCGTCGACGACGTGGCCGTGCGGGCGCGCAAGGTCCGGGTCGCGGTCACCGGCCTGGACGACGACACCGCCTACGGGGCCGAGCTCGAACGGTCCCTCCGCGCGGCGGTCTCGGGCGAGGTGGAGGTCCGACGCTCCGTGGCGGGCCCCACGCGGCGGCAGGCGGTGGCGGCGGCGCTGCGGCGCACCCATCGGCGCCCCGGAGCCCTGGGCAGCACGACCAGGCTGATCGCGGTCGCGTCAGGCAAGGGCGGCGTGGGCAAGTCCACCGTGACCGCCAACCTGGCCGCGGCGCTGGCCCTCGACGGGGCCCGGGTGGGTGTCGTGGACGCCGATGTGTGGGGTTACTCGCAGACCACGCTGTTCGGCGTCCGGCAGGCTCCGGTGGCGGTCCCCGGACTGATGTTCCCGGTCCCTGCGCACGGCGTACGGGTGATGTCCATCGGCTTCTTCGTCGAGGAGGAGGAGCCCCTCGTGTGGCGGGGGCCGATGCTGCAGAAGGCCCTCGAGCAGTTCGTCGACGACGTCTACTGGGGCGAGCTCGACGTGCTCCTCATCGACCTCCCTCCGGGCACCGGCGACGCGACGTTGTCGGTGCTCGGGATGCTCCCCGATGCGGCGCTGGTGGTGGTGACGACCCCGCAGGCGGCGGCGCGGACCGTGGCCGCGCGCGTGGGCCGGATGGCGCGCGACGCCCGCACGCCCGTGCTGGGGGTGGTCGAGACGATGGCCGGCGACGTGTTCGGCGTCGGGGGAGGGCAGCGCCTCGCCGGCGACCTCGGCGTTGCGTTCCTGGCCTCGCTGCCGCTCGCGGCCGAGGTGCGCGCCGCGGGAGACTCCGGCGTACCCCTCGTGCTGTCGGCTCCGGAACACCCCGCGGCCCGCGCCCTGCACGACCTGGCAGCGCGGCTGCCGGACGCGCGCCGGTCGCTGGTGGGTCGGTCCCTGCCGTTGTTCGTCGGCTAGCGGCGGCGTTTCCACCGCAGCACCGGGGTCGTTGACAAGGTCACTTTCCCGACCCTAGGCTCGCTTAGAGGTCAGACCACTTACCAGAAAGGTCGACATGGCGAATCCCAGCTTCCTCGCGCACAAGACCGGCGACTACGTCGCCGTGGCGGTGCGGGACGTCGGCCGAGGCGAGGAAGTGCTGGTCGGCTACCTCGACGGCACGGACTCCGAGACCGTCGAGGTCACCGCCGAGATCCCGTTGGGGCACAAGGTCGCGCTCCGCGACGTGCCGTCGGGCGACGACGTGATCGAGTACGGCGTCCGGACGGCCATCGCCAGCGCCGACATCAGCCGGGGCGACTACGCCCACACCCACAACCTGAGGAGCGCACGGTGGCAGAACAGCGTCGCCTGACCGGATACCGACGGCACAACGGGGCGGTCGGCACCCGCAACTACGTGGCGATCCTGCCCGTCGACGACCTGTCGAACGCCGCTGCCGAGGGCACCGCGGCCCTGATCCCCGGCACTCTCGCACTGCCGCACGCGTTCGGCCGCCTCCAGTTCGGCGAGGACCTCGAGCTCACCTTCCGCACCCTGATCGGCATCGGCTCCAACCCCAACGTGGCCGCGGTCGTCGTGATCGGCGTCGAGCCCAACTGGACCGGCCGCGTCGTCGAGGGCATTGCCAAGACCGGGAAGCCGGTGGAGGGGCTGTGGCTCGAGGGGTTCGGCGACCTGTCGATCATCGAGCGTGCGTCGCGGGTCGCCAAGCAGTTCCTCCAGGACGCCAGCGAGCACACTCGGGAACCGGTGGAGCGGTCCGAGATCCTGCTCACCACGAAGGACGGCGAGTCCGACACCACCACCGGCCTCGGCTCCTGCCGGATCACGGCCTACCTCAGTGACTACTGGGTCGACCAGGGCGGCACGATGATCTTCGGCGAGACCAGCGAGCTGACCGGCGGCGAGCACCTCCTGGCCGAGCGCTGCGTGAACGACGAGGTGCGCGCCCGCTTCCAGGGCTTCTACGACGACTACATCGAGATGATCGAGCAGACCGGTGCCAACCTGCTGGGCTCGCAGCCGACGCAGGGCAACATCGCAGGCGGCTTGTCCACGATCGAGGAGAAGGCACTCGGCAACATCGTGAAGACCGGCACGAAGCCGATCGTCGGCGCCCTGGCGCCGGCCGAGGCGCCGACGACGAACGGCCTGCACTTCATGGACACGTCGTCCGCGGCGGCCGAGTGCGTGACGCTGATGGCTGCCGGCGGCGGCGTGGTGAACCTGTTCCCGACCGGCCAGGGCAACCCCATCGGCAACCCGGTCCAACCCGTCGTCAAGATCTCCGCCAACCCGAAGACAGTGGCCTCGATGGGGGAACACATCGACGTCGACTGCTCGGGGCTGCTCACCGAGGGCCGGTCGGTGGAGGAGCAAGGGGAGATGCTCATCGACATCGTCGAACGGACGATCAACGGGCGGTTGACGGCGGCCGAGCTGCTCGGCCACCGCGAGTTCACGCTCACCAAGCTCTATCGAAGCGCCTGACCGGACCGCACTCGAGGAGGACCGATGTTCGCGATCCTGGGTCGACCTTTCGGGTTGGTTTCTGCAAACGTTCGCAGTGATGCCCAGTGACCGCGATCGAGGAATCATCCATGGAGAAGACGCCGGAGACCATGCACACCAATCGCTCGGTGGCCGTCGAGGCCCACGACGTCAGCGTGACCTATGACCGGCTCCGCGAGAAGGACACGCTGATCGCGCTGAAGGACTTCACCATCGAGATCGAGCAGGGCGAGTTCCTGGCGATCGTGGGTCCCAGCGGCTGTGGCAAGAGCACGTTCCTCAACGTGGTCGCCGGGCTGACGTTCCCGTCGTCTGGCTCGATCAAGGTGATGGGCAAGCCCGTGACCGGTCCGGAGACCGACCGCGCGGTGGTGTTCCAGGACTACGCGCTGATGCCGTGGCGGACCACCGAGCAGAACGTCCGCTTCGGGCTCGAGCTCCAGCGCCGCACCGACTCCGACACCAAGGAGAAGGTGCGTCACTACATCAAGCTCGTCGGGCTGGAGGGCTTCGAGCGGGCCTACCCGCGCGAGCTGTCCGGGGGCATGCGACAGCGGGTCGGGCTGGCGCGCGCACTGGTGACCGAGCCGCGGCTTCTGCTGATGGACGAGCCGTTCGCGGCCGTCGACGCGATGACGCGCGAGGTGATGCAGGAGGAGCTGGCCAAGATCGTCTCTGAGACGGGTCAGGCGATCATCTTCATCACCCACAGCGTCGACGAGGCGATCACCCTCGCCGACCGGATCGCCGTGGTGACCAACCGTCCGGGACGGATCCGGGAGATCCTCGAGGTCGACATCCCGCGGCCGCGCAGCCGAGCCAGCCGCAGCATGCCGGAGTTCCAGGAGCTGCGCGACCGGATCTGGGACATGCTCTCCGACGACCCGACGAAGGCCGTCGCTCCCCGCGTTGAGGCGATTCCGGTGGTGGAGGAGCCGCCGCGATGAGTGCCACGGCGAGCACGCCTACCGACATCGGGACCCCCGAGCACATCGGGCCGCGGCGGAAGACGGGCTCGTTGGGCAAGCGGATCCGCTCCCGGCTGACGGGCCCGATCAGCCTGCTCGTCTTCCTCGGTGTCTGGCAGGCCGCGGTGACGCTGACCGATCCGGACCCGTACATCCTGCCGAGCCCGGGCGCGGTGTGGGACGCCTTCATCCTTGCCGTCGAGAACGGTGAGGTCTGGGCGGCGATGAAGGGCAGCGCGGGACCGCTGGCGATCGGGATGCTGTTCTCGCTGATAGCGGTTCCGCTGGGGCTCATCATCGGCTTGTCCCCGACGCTCGACCTGATCACCTCGCCCTACCTGTGGGGGTTCTTCGCGCTGCCGAACGTCGCGTTCGCGCCGCTGCTGATCCTGATCACCGGGTTCAGCACCACCACCAGCATCTGGATGGTCTTCCTTTCTGCCTCGGTGCCGCTGTGCCTGAGCTGCAAGGACGGCGTCCAGGCCGTCGACACCACCCTGGTCAAGGCGGGTCGGTCGTTCGGCGGCGGCCGCGTGGCGGTCTTCGTCAAGGTGATCGCCCCGTGCTCCCTGCCCTTCATCGCCAGTGGGATCCGCAACGCGATCTCCCGCGGCTTCGTCGGCCTGCTGTCGGTCGAGCTGCTGATCGGTACCAAGGGCACGATCGGTGGCGAGGTGATCCAGTCCGGGCGGGTCTACGACACCGCGCGCATGTTCGCCTTCATCCTGCTGCTGATCGCCATCGCGCTGCTGCTGGTCTCCGGGTCTCGCTGGCTGGAGACCTGGGCCAGCCGATGGCGCGAGGAAGTGGTGATCTGATGACCACCACCCTCCAGCCCGGCACCGATGGCCGGCGTCCGCTGGTCCCCGGCGCCTTCCGTCGGCAGCGGATGCCCCATCGTCGGGGCCGACGCCGGGTGTTCACCCGCCGGCAGCGGATCGTCGTGTCGGTGCTGAACCTGACCGCGTTCTTCGTGATCTGGCAGCTGATCGCGACATACGGCAACGTGCCCACGCTGTTCCTTCCGTCGGTCACCGACGTGTGGCAGGCGCTGGTGGACCTGAACAACGAGGGGATCCTCTGGGACAACCTGTGGGTCAGCCTGTCGATCTACCTGATCGGGTTGGCGATCTCGATGGTGATCGCGATCCCGCTCGGTCTGATGATCGGCGGCATCCCCGTGCTCGACAAGGCGCTGAGCACCTACATCTGGGCGCTGTACACGCTGCCGCGCATCGTGCTGATGCCGCTGCTGCTGGTGTGGGTCGGCATCAACGACGCGGCACGGATCTGGATCATCGTGCTCTCCGCGGTGCCGGCCACGCTGGTGGTGATCATGGAGGGGGTCAAGACGGTCGACAACAGCCTGTTGGTGGCCGGCCGCTCCTTCGGTGCCAGCCGCTATCAGCTCTTCAGCAAGATCGTCATGCCGGCGACGGTGCCGTTCATCGCGATCGGGGTCCGGATGGGCGTCACCCGCGGCCTGCTCGGCCTGTTCATCGGCGAGATCTTCACGGGGGTCAACGGGATCGGCTACATCCTCACGCTGGCCCAGAAGACGTTCGACAGCGCCACGATCTACGCGATGTTGCTCGTGTTCCTCTTCTTCTGCATCGCCATGGTGAGCGCGACCACATGGCTCGAGAGGAAGGTGATGGAGGGCCGCCGCCAGCTCGATTGACGAGCGGGCCGTCGGCCGCACTCTCGACCAGACCCGGACTCGGGAGCCCGGAACGCGGGGCAGCACTCCACGTGTCTGCCTCGACCACACCCAGCATGGAGGTAGCAGTGCGGAAAGCGATAGCGGTTGTCGCCGGGCTGAGCGCGGTCAGCGTCGGCCTCACGGCGTGCGGCGGTGACGAGAAGGGGACGGAGGACGGCGAGGTCGTCCAGGTCCGGATGTCCTATGACGGCGACGACTACATGAACCAGATGACCTGGATGGTCGCCGACGAGAAGTTCTGGCCGGAGCTGGGCTTCACGGAGCCGGCCGAGGTCACCGCCTCGCCTGAGTACCTCGCGGGCCTCATCGGCGGGGACGTGTGGATCGCCCAGGGCGAGAGCGACGTCATCTGGGCCGCGGTCGCCGAGGGCAGCGTGCCGCTGACCATCGTCGGCGTGGCCAAGAGCAAGGAGAACTGGTGGTTGGGCGCGCGCGAGGGTGTGAACCCAGATGACCTCGAGGGGCTGAAGGTCAGCGGCGGCCCGGTGGGCGATCGCAACATCACCGTGACGGAGACGATCCTGGAGGAGATGGGCGTCGACCCCGAGTCCATGGAGTGGGTTCCGGTCCAGGGCGGCTCCGACGAGCGGCTGCAGGCGTTGCTGGCCGGCCAGATCGACGTGGCGAACCTTCAGCCGCGGCACCAGGCCCAGCTCGAGCAGTCCGGCGGAACGATGTTCCACCAGGAGGCGCGCGAGGCGCCGCAGGAGGTCTGGGTGGTGCGCAGCGACTTCCTCGAGGAGAACCGCGATGCCGTCTGCAACTACATCAAGGGCAGGGTGCAGGCCTTCCAGTACGCCGCCGAGGGGGAGACCCACACCGACAACCAGGAGGAGCTCGTCGAGCTCACCCGGGAGCGCGGGCTCGAGCCGACCGAGGACGAGATCGCCGAGTGGGAGGCGGAGATGGGCAACCAGATCGCGCTCACCGGCGGCGCCAGCGAGGAGTCGTTCGAGGCGTGGAACGAGGACATGATCGAGAACGAGAACGTCCCCGAGGACTTCGACTGGCGTGAGCACGTCGACTTCTCCTGCTTGACCGAGGTCCAGGAGGAGCTCGGGCTTCCGGTCGAGCCCGGCGACGTCTGATCCTCGATGAGGCTGGTGTCGTACGCCGGCGGCTTCGGGCGCCTGGACGGGGACGAGGTCGTGCCCATGGGTGGGGACCTACTGGGGTTCCTGCGCGGCGCGGCCGTCGAGGAGGGCGAGCCGCTGCCGCTCGGCTCGCTCGACCTGCTCGCCCCCGTCCCGGCGCCCGGCAAGATCATCTGCGTGGGGCTGAACTACCGCGACCACGCCGCCGAGACCGGCAAGCCGATCCCGAGCGAGCCGGTGCTGTTCGCGAAGTTCGCGAACAGCGTGGTGGGCGGCGGGTCGCGGGTCGCGATCCCCGCAGCCACCGCGGAGGCGGACTGGGAGGCCGAGCTCGGCGTGGTGATCGGACGGGAGGCGACCCGGGTCCCCGTGGAGAAGGCGCTCGCCCACGTGGCCGGCTACCTGTGTGCCAACGACCTGTCCGCCCGTGACCTGCAGCGATCGGGCGGACAGTGGACCCGCGGGAAGGCGATCGACGGCTTCCTGCCGTTGGGTCCGATGCTCGTCACCGCCGACGAGGTGCCCGACCCGCAGCGGCTGAGCATCCGCTGCACGCTCAACGGTGAGGTGGTGCAGGACTCCTCGACCTCCGAGATGATCTTCGGGGTCGCCGACCTGGTGAGCGTGATCAGCCAGACCATCACGCTGGTGCCGGGCGACGTCATCGTGACCGGTACGCCGCCGGGGGTCGGCATGGCGATGACGCCGCCCCGGTTCCTCCGGGAGGGCGACGTGCTCGAGGTCGAGATCGAACGGCTCGGCCGGCTGGTCACCACGATGGTCGGGCCGGCCGCCTAGGCTCCGGGGCGCTCGCCCTCGCCTCAGCTGCGGAGTGGGCCGTCGAGCTCGACCAGGTTGCCCGCGAGGTCGGCACGCGGGAAGAAGCAGAGCAGCACGAGCTCCTCGTCACCCCGCGCCACGGTGGCGTGCGGGGCTCCCTGGGGCACGAGGAGCAGGTCACCTGCCGTGACCGGCGTGCAGGTCTCGCCCTCCCAGGCGTTGCCGGCGCCCGACACGACGTACGTGATCTCGTCGGAGTGCGGGTGCAGGTGCGGCGTGCGGGAACCGGGTGGGACGCGGACCACCCGGACCGAGTAGTCGGCGTCCCGCTCGGCGGGCAGAGGGTCGGCCGAGAAGCGACCGGGCAGCTGGGCGAAGTCGAGGTCGGTGCTGCGGACGACGGGCACGATCCGATTCTCTCAGGCGGTGGGCACCCCTTGGGCACTCTCGATGACCTCGTCCAGCGTCACCGCTGCGCCGCCGCGGGCGGACGACTCGATGACCGCCCGGACCACCGCGAGCGCACGGACCGCCTCGGTGGCACCCACCTCGACCGTCGCCTCACCCCGCGCGGCACGGCCGAACTCCTCGAGCTGCTCGCGGAACATGTCCGTGCGCGGCTGCTCGACGACCTGGCGCTCCGACTCGCCGTAGAACTGCGACCGCAGCGTCGACCAGTCGTCGGCGAGGTGGGACTCGTCCCAGTGCGTGAAGTCGAGGTCGTACATCAGGTTGGCCTTGGTGCCGAGCAGGTTCATCGTGTAGACGCCCGGCGAGGCCCAGCCGGTGCCGATGTAGCCCAGGGGTCCGCTCTCGAACTCGAGGACGGCCATGATCGCGTCGGGAACCTCGGACTTCGTGTAGAGCTTGCGCGCGTGCGCCGAGACGCTCTTCACCGGGCCCAGGAGGAACTGGAGGGTGTCGGCGTGGTGGACGCCGAGCTGGATGAACGCCCCGCCGGGGCTCTTGTCGGCGTACCACCGCCAGGTCTGGGGGGTGAGCTCGAGACCCCGCTCGTTCGAGAAGTTGGCCTCGGCCAGGGACACCTCGCCCAGGCGGCCGTCCTCGATCCAGCGCTTCATCTCCCGGTGTCCGGACAGGCGGCGCGAGCTGTGCCCCACCGCGAACACCCCGCCGGTGCGCTCCACCGCTGCGGCGATCAGGTTGGCGTCCTCGAGCGTGTGGGCGACCGGCTTGTCGGTGTAGACGGCCTTGCCCGCCTCGAGAGCCTGGGTGATCACGTCCTTGTGGGTGTCGTTCGGCGTGGTGATGATGACGCCCTCGACCTCCGGGTCCGCGAGCAGCTCCTCGTAGGTCGCCGCCGAGCGGGCGATGCCGAACTCCTGCTGGAACGCCGCCCGTTTCTCGGGGTCGCGGCTGAAGCAGCTGTACAGCTCGACGGCGTCACCGCGCTGGGCGCCCCGGGCCAGGACCCTCGCCCAGCGGCCGAGCCCCACGGGCGCGAGTCGGACCTTGTCAGTCATCGTTCTCCTTCGTTGAGCCATCTGTCGGGTCGACCGAGCGGGCCCGTCGCGCGCTCGTCACCACCTCGATGCCGGCCACGACGCCTCCGGCCACCACGTCGGTGAAGTCCTTGGCCCGGTCGGTGCTGGCCCAGCCGGGGTTGCCGTACCACCCGTCGTCGGCGAGCTCGGTGACGTCGGTGATGAACCCGTAGACCTCCGGCGAGCGCCGCATCCTGTCCATCTCTTCCGCGCCCGGCGGCCGGGTCGGCTCACCGGCGCGTTCGGCCTTGACCAGGCTCTCGTCGTACGCCAGCACGGCCAGCGTCTCGATCCCCCCGCCGTGGGTCAGCTCGCCGCCGTCGTCGCGGTAGAGACGCTGGGCGGTGTAGCACGCCTGGGCGGCCACGAACGTGACATCGTGCCGGTCCTGCAGGTCGGTGGCCACGGCGTTCATCGAGGCGATGTTGCCCTCGTGCCAGTTGACCAGCACCACGGTCGTGGCCCCCGCCGCGATCAGCTCGGAGCAGACGTCCTCGAGCAGCGCCTCGAACGTCTCGCGCCGCAGGGTGACCGAGCCGGGATGCCCCGCGTGGATGGGCGTGACGCCGTACGGGCAGAACGGCGCGTAGACCGCGTCGAGGCGGGCCGCCACCTCCTTGGCGACCAGCTCGGCGGCCATCGTGTCGGTGCCGTTGGGGAGGTGCGGGCCGTGCTGCTCGATGCTCCCGATCGGCAGTACGACGGTGCCGGTGCGAGCCAGGGCGTCGCGCGCCTCCGGGCTGGTCATCCGGGACAGGTCATGGGTCATGCGGGCCTCCCAGGGGCCTCGGGTGACGGCGGGACGACCGGGTCGAGCAGTGGCTCACCGGCGAGGAGCCGGGCCGCCTCCGCCGCGGCCTTGCGGCGCATGTCCTCCTCGGACTCCTCGGTGTACCAGGCCATGTGTGGGGTGAGCAGCACCCGGTCCGCCACACTCGAGAAAACCTCTGCGTCGACCGGCTCGCTGGGATGGACGTCCAGGGCGGCGTGAGCCGGACGCCCGGCGGCGATGGCCTCGACGAGGGCCGGGATGTCGACCAGCGAGCCGCGGGCCGTGTTGACGAGCACGCTGCCGGGTCGCATCGTCGCGAGCGCGGCGGCGTCGAGCAGCGGGCCCGCGTCGGGGTGGCCCGGTGCATGCAGGCTGACCACGTCGGCCGACTCCAGCAGGGTCGCGAGGTCGACGTCGCGGACGCCGGAGTCGGCGGGCACGTCGACGTACTCGTCGTGGGCGACCACCGTGAAGCCCAGGCCGCGGAAGTACGCCGCCACTTGACGCCCGATCCGGCCGAAGCCGACCACTCCGGCGGTCAGCGTGCTGGGGAGGTGCAGCGGCCGCAGGTCGGCGAAGCCCCAGCCACCGGCACGGATGGTCCGGTCGGCCGCGGGCAGGCGCCGGAGCAGGCTGCAGGCCATCGCGACGGCGTGGAACGCCACCGCCTCCGTGCCGTAGTCGGCGACCCGGCCCACCGCGATCCCGAGCTGCCGGGCCGCGTCGAGGTCCACCGAGTCGGTGCCCACGCCGTACCGCACGATCCCGCGGCAGCGGAGCGCGGCCAGCACGTCGGCGGTGAACTTGGGTGCCGAGCCGGCGAGGACGACGTCGGCCTCGCCGGCCACGGCGGAGATCGCCTCGGGGGACGCGCCGGGGTCGCTCACGATCGTGGCGCCGAGTGGCGCGAACGCCGCCTCCTCGATGGCGAAATCGGGGTAGCGGGTACCCAGGATCGCGACGAGCGGTGCACTCACGACGGGAGCCTCCCCGGGGTTGTAGGCGACGTGCGGCAAGGTAACGCCAATCGTTTGCATCGTCAAGACGGCGTTTGACAGGATCCGACGCCGAGCCGGACAATCCATACGTTTGGCCCATGCCAGGTCCCGAGGAGCCGCCTTGACGGAGCAGCACAGTGCCGCCTCGGAGGACTCCACTCCGCGGCGGCGTCGCCCGACGTTGCGCGAGGTGGCCAAGGCGGCCGAGGTCGACATCTCGACGGTGTCCCGCGCACTGCGACCGGAGACCCGCCGGCGGGTGAAGCCCGAGACGGCTGCGCGGGTGCTGGCGACCGCGGACGCCCTGGGCTACCGGGCGAACCCGTTCGCACGCGGGCTGAAGGATCAGCGCTCGATGACGATCGGCATGCTGGTGCCGGACCTCGGCAACCCGCTGTTCCCGCCCATCGCCCGCGGCCTCGAGGACGGCCTGCGCGAGCACGGCTACGCGATGATCCTGGGGAGCACCGACCAGGACCTCGAGCGCGAGGCCCACCTGCTCGAGGTGTTCCGCGAGCGTCGCGTGGACGGCCTGGTGCTGGCCACCGCGTTGCGTGAGTACCCCTTGCTCGACCGGCTGCTCGAGTCCGAGGTGCCCGTCGTCCTGGTCAACCGCACCGTCGACGACCGGCGGCTGGCGATGGTGTCCGGCGACGACCAGCACGGCGTCGGCCTCGCGGTGCGGCACCTCGCAGATCTCGGCCACCGCCGGATCGCGTTCGTCGGTGCGGCGTTGTCGGCCTCGACGGGGTTCAACCGCTATCAGTACTACCTGGCCTGGATGCGGTCGCTCGGTCTGGAGATCGACGACGACCTGATCGTGTTCGCCCCTTGGTTCAACAAGGACGACGGCGCGGTCGCGGCCGAGGAGCTGATCGCCCGGGGCAAGGAGTTCACGGCGGTGATCGCGGCGGGAGACATGATCGCGCTCGGCTGCTATCGAGCGCTGCGGGCACACGGCCGCTCCGTGCCCGGCGACGTGTCCGTCGTCGGGTACAACGGCTCGCGCTGGTGCGACGAGTTCAACCCCCCGCTGACCAGCATCCACGTGCCGAAGTACGACATCGGGCGCCAGACCGCGCGGTTGCTGATGACCATGCTCGGCGACGCCGAGGCCGGCCCGGCCAGCGTGCTGCTCCCGACGACCCTGCAGGTCCGGGAGTCGACCGCCCCGCCCCGGCCCTGACCCTCACGAACGCCGGCTGCTTGACACCCCAGCGCCGCACGTCTACGGTCCGATGCCAAACGTTTGGCAAGGAGTTGGCAGATGCTCACCTGGCCGTCCATGGAGCCGACCCGGCTCCATACCGAGGTGCTGGTCATCGGCGGCGGCGTCGCCGGTTGCCTGGCCGCCATCCAGGCCCGGGACGCGGGAGCCGACGTCCTGGTCGCCGACAAGGCGAGGTTCCTGGAGCGCGCGGGGAGCGTCGCGGGCGGCGTCGACCAGTTCATGACCCCGCTCAACGACGGACCCGACTGGGACACCCCCGAGCACCTGATGCAGTTCGTGCCGATGCTCACCGACGGGCTCACCGATCTCGACGTCGCCGAGCGCGCCGTCCACGAGCTGCCGAGGGTGTTCCAGCGGCTGTGCGACATCGGGATCGACTTCACCGACCCCACCACCGGCGAGTTCTTCCGGACCCGCGCGTTCGGGCTGCCGGGGGAGTACCACCTCAACTTCGACGGCAGCCTGTTCAAGCACCGGCTCGGTCGCTACACCGTCGGACACGGTGCGCGGTTCCTTCCTCGCACCATGATCACCGACCTGCTGACCGACGCCACCGGCCAGCGCATCGCCGGCGCGGTCGGGTTCAACTGCCGGACCGGCGAGCGAGACGCCATCCGGGCCACGGCCGTCGTGGTGGCGACCGGCGACATCAACCGGATCTCGCGCAACGTCTCCGGGCTTCCGTTCGACAGCTGGCACTACCCGTACAACACCGGGGACGGGCACGCGATGGTCTACCGACGAGGGGCCCGGCTGGTCAACATGGAGCTGGTCGAGGCCACCCTCACCCCCCTCGGTTTCTCCACCCAGGGCACGAACTCCTACGCCGGGCAGGGGGCGCACTTCCTGAACCGGCACGGTGAGCGGTTCATGTTCAAGTACGACCCCAAGGGTGAGAAGGCCCGACGCACGATCCTGGTGAACGCGGTGATCGAGGAGGTACTCGCCGGCAACGAGCCGATCTACGTCGACATCCGGCACCTGCCCGAGGACACCAAGGACGACTTCGTCAGGACCCTCGGCGTCGACCGGTACACGCTGCCGTCGTACTTCCGTCAGCGCGGTCTGGACATCCGCCACGAGCTGCTGCCGATCGGCATCTCGGAGATGTCCATCCGGCGCGGCGGCTCCTACTTCCGCGGGTCCGGACTGGTCGTGGACACAGCGGCGGAGTCCAACCTGACCGGTCTGTTCGGCGCCGGAGACTGCTCGATGGTCAGCGGCGGTATCTCGGTCGCCGCCGCCATGGGTGCGATCGCCGGGCGCGGGGCAGTCGATCGGGTGCGCTCGACGGAGACCGAGCCGGAGCCGGACGACGACTCGGTCACCGACTCGCTGGGCCGGATGGCGGAGCCGCTGGAGGTGGAGGAGGAGGACGGCGGCGGCTGGAGCGACCTGGAGGACGCCGTGCGTGACCTGGTCACCGACTACGTCGGCATGCGTCGCACCGAGCGTGGCCTGCGACGGGCGCACGAAGGGCTCCTTGACCTGAAGCAGCAGGAGGCGCTGCTGCGGGCCACGTCGTTCCACGAGCTGATGCGCAGCCTGGAGGCGAAGAACATCCGGTTGGCCGCCGAGCTGATGACCGTCGCCGCGGCGCACCGCACCGAGAGCCGCAGCGGGGCGGCGCATCGCCGCCTGGACCACCCGGCGACCGACGACGCGGTGTGGCGCAAGGCGATCGTGCTCAGCCATGACCCGGCCACAGGAGTCGATGTCGAGTACCTCGTCGAGAGGCCGACCCCGGTGCCGGCATCGACCGGAGGAGACGCATGAGCGGCGCCCAGGGGCACAACCCGATCGCGATCAATCCCGACACCTGCATCACCTGCATGATCTGCGACTACGTATGCCCCGGAGACGTGATCCACCAGAAGCCGCGCTCGAAGGAGCTGCCGGTGATCGCCTACCCGGACGAGTGCTGGTACTGCGGTCTGTGCGAGCAGGCGTGCCCCGCCGACGCGATCACGGTGGTCTTCCCGCAGGAGATGCTCGACCCAACCACCCCCGTCACCTCGCTCCTCGGTCGCGACCCGGAACGGCGTACCTAGCACCGCTCCGGGCGGCGCCGGGACCGGGTCGTCGGTGCAAGATGGACCGATGGCGTTGGAGGCTGCTGGACTCGGGCAGGAGCAGGAACGCGCGTACCGGACGCTCGTGAGGTCGGGTGATGCGTCGGCCGCCCACCTCGCCGAGGTGCTCGGCGTGGGTGAGGTCGCGGTGAAGGAGGTGCTGGCCGGCCTGCAGGAGCTCGGCCTGGTCACCACCATCGACGGAGAACCGGTGAGATATGCCCCGACCCCACCGGACGTCGGGTTCGCCCCGCTGCTGCTGGGTGGGCTGGAGGCACTGGACCGGGCGCGCGAGACCGTCGCCCAGCTGACCGACGAGCACCGCGCCACCACCCGGCGCCGCGACGCCAACCAGCTCGTGGAGGTGATCACCGGTGCGAGTGCGATCCGCCAGCAGCTGCGCAACCTGCAGCTCGGCACCCGCTCGGAGATCCTGTGGTTCTGCCGAGCGGGGCACGTGGCGATGGCCTCGAGCGACAACGACGAGGAGTTCGCGATGCTCGCCCGCGGCATCCGCTACCGGGTCATCTACGAGCAGGAGCTGCTCGAGGAACCGGGCATGATCGACAACCTGGTGCTGGGCATCCGCGCCGGCGAGGTCGCCCGGGCCACACCGACGCTGCCGGTCCGGATGGCGATCTCGGACCGGTCCATCGCGCTCTGCCCGCTGGTCCCCGGCCAGGACGGCATCTCCGAGCCGACCGCGGCGCTGGTCCGCGACAGCAGCCTGCTCACCGCGCTGCTCGCTCTGTTCGACAGCTACTGGGCCGCGGCGTCCCCGCTCCGCGTCTCCCTCGACCCGGGGCCGAGCGAGGCGAGCATCGACATCGTCTCGCCCGCCGACCCCACGTCGGACGAGGAACGCGAGCTGCTGTCGCTGCTCGTCGCCGGCGTCAGTGACAAGGCCGTCGCGAGTCGCCTCGGGGTGAGCATCCGTACCGTCCAGCGCCGGATCAGCGAGGTGATGGCCGTGACCGGTGCCCAGACCCGCATGCAGCTCGCCTGGCAGGTGGCCCGCCGAGGTTGGCTCGACACCGGTCAGCCGGGCGCGACCCCGTAGGCACGGAGCACGGTCTGGTCGACCGTGTTGCCGTCGCGATCCTCGGCACGGACACGCAGGGACGCGTACCCGCCGTCCCGCGGGTGCCGCACCGCCGCGCTCCACGAGTTCGCGTGCCCGCCACGCAGGCTCAGCCGCTGCCAGGAGTCGCCGTCGTCGTACGAGATCCAGGCGTCCACGTCGGCCACCCGCGTCTTAGCCTCCGGCCTCCCGGCGTAGCCGATCGAGAACCCGAGCCGTTCGAGCCTCCCGCCGCGGACCTCGTTGTCCAGGTCGACCGGGACGTCGTAGTCCACCTGGAGCAGCGGGAGCTCCGCGGAGCCACTCGCGGGTCGAGCCGACTCGAACTCCCAGGTCGTGTCGGTGGTCGTGGAGTACGCCCACTGCGGGTCCTTGGTCCGGGAGACGCCGAGCTCGAGCCGGTAGTCGGCCCGTGCCGCGGTCGCCGTGTAGGTGCCCCAGGCGTGGTCGTCGGTGGCGATCAGCTCACCGTCCTCGTAGAGCTCCATCGTGGTCTCGGCGTCGGTCGACCTGTCGTACGTCGTGCCGCCGTTGCCGGCGAGCTCGGCGACCTGGAGGAGCAGCCCGTCCCCGGTCCGGGTCGGCACGGCACCGGTCGGTACGGCGGGGCGCACCACCGAGCCCCACCAGTCGTAGGTGATCCGTTCCCGCGGTCGATAGGTGCGCAACG
>DASTDJ010000058.1:0-9196 GCA_035710425.1 Nocardioides sp. | reverse complement strand
ACATCGGCATCACCGTCGCGGACCTCGACGCGGCAACGGCGTTCTTCGTCGGGCTGGGGCTCGAGGTCGAGGGCACCGGTTCTGTGCAGGGTGAGTTCGTGGAGACCGTCTGCGGCATCCCGGGCGCGCACTGCCAGATCGTGATGCTGCGGCCGCCCGATGGTGGGTCCGGGCTCGAGCTCGCGAGCTTCATCGCGCCCGACCACGTACCAGGGTCGCCCACCGCGATGGCCAACGAGCTCGGCCTGCGCAACGTCTGCTTCGAGGTCGAGGACCTCCAGGCGGCAGTCGACGGGCTGGCCGAGCACGGGCACGGGCTGGTCGGTGGGATCGGTGAGTGGGAGAACACCTGGAAGATGGCCTACGTGCGCGGACCGGACGGGATCGTCGTCGCGCTGACCGAGCGGATCGGTTGACCCGAGCGAGAGCTGTCACTCGCCGCCGGCGGCCCAGCTCTTGGCGGCCTCGAGCTGCGCGAGCGGGAACGCGCGCGCCTGACCGGGCATCAGGACGCTGAAGATCCTGATCGCAGGGCCGGCCCAACGGGCGTCCGTCACGACCGCGATGCGCTCGAACGACGTCGGGTGGCGCACACCCAGCTTGAGGTCCTCCCAGACCGCCTCACCCTCGTAGTCGTCGAACTCGGGGCCGAGGACGTAGACGAGGCGGACCTTGTCGTGCTCGGCCAGGGCGGCCTCGATCGCCGGCACGAGGACGTTCTCGTAGTCCTCCTTCTCCACGTCGTCGATCGCCTCGATCCCGAGGACGCCGGCCGGCATGTCACCCAGTAGTCGGATCATGTCCGCCACTCTGGCGACCGCAGCGGCCGGCGTAATCATCCCCACCGGGTGATGCTGTCGTGTTACTGCCGCCCCGAGACTGGGAGCCCCACCACCGAGGAGCTCCTGTCATGCCGGACGAGACCCACAACCCCGACCTCGACATGAGCGCCGCCGCCCTGTCCGACGGCGCCTACACCCTCCTCGTCGCGGACTTCAGCGACACCGGCTCGGCGTGGGATGCGTACGAGGCCCTCAAGTCGGTCGAGGACGGCCGCACCGTGGAGATCGAGGGCGTCATCGTGGTGAACCGCACCTCGGAGGGCAAGCTGGAGATACAGAAGGCCACCGACCACAGCACGAAGTCCGGGCTCAAGTGGGGCGTCGTCGGCGGCATTGCGCTCGGCGTGATCTTCCCACCGTCGATCCTCGGCAGCGCCGCCGTCGCCGGCTCGGTCGGGGCGCTCGCGGGCAAGCTGCGTCAGCGGCACCACCACGGCGAGCTGGAGCAGCAGCTCAAGGACGCGATCCAGCCCGGGCACTCCGGTCTGGTCGCCCTGGTCTCCGACCCCGGCGCCATCAGGATCCGGAAGGCGCTCGAGCGCGCCGACGCCATCGTCGAGTCCGCCATCGACAAGGTGGAGGCCGACGACATCAAGGCAGCAGCCGAGGAGGCGCAGAAGGACGCGTGAGCGGAGCCGAGCCGTTCGGTGAACCGGCGCGGTGGCAGCCTGGCCTTGCGAGCGGCGGACATGCGCCGAGCCTGGCCCGTCGGAGCCGGGATCGACAGCGTCGGACATGCTGGTCGCCATGCGATTCACGGAGCATGAGCTGACGGCGGCGCTGACGGGAGCCGCCAAGGTGATGCTGGCGGCGCAGCGCAAGGACATCCGCAAGGGCAAGGTCGACGTCGACACGGCCTGGGACGAGATGGACCGCTACCGACGGTTCCAGCTCCTCGACCAGCTCGGCGACCAGATCCTGCCGGTGCTGGTCGCCTTGCCCGACATCGAGGTCGCCGCGGGCACGCGGCCGACGTACAGCGATGGTCAGGTGCGCGAGACCGTCGAAGCGCAGCTCGGAGACGAGTCGGGCAAGCTGCGCCGAGCGGTCATCGTGAGGGCGCGCGCCGCACTGGTGCAGGCGGCGCTCAGGTCGGTGCCACCGCGGAGCGATCCCGACGCCCTCGGCGCGCCGGACTGATCTCGCTGACAAGATGTCCGCGTGCGTCGTGCCGTAGGTCCTCTGCTCGCCGTGACCGTGGCACTGGTGCTCGCGGACTCCGCGGTCGTCACGCTCGCACTGCCCGACATCCTCCAGAACCTGGACGCGACGGTCACCGAGGTCGCCTGGGTGCTGATCGCGTTCAACCTCGTGCTGGGACTGTGCGCGGTGCCGACGGCCATGGGCATGACCCGGGTGCAGCCGCGCATCTTCAGCGCCATCGGCATCGCGGCGTTCGCCGGCGCTTCTGCGTGGTGCGCCCTGGCGGACACGATCGAGGTGCTGATCCTGGCGCGCTGTGTGCAGGCGCTGGGTGGCGCGCTGGCGCTGGTCGGGTGCCTGGAGCTCCTCGTCGAGGAGTACGGCGAACGACGCGGTGTCGCCGTGTGGGTCACGGCCGGTGTGATCGGTACGGCGACCGGCCCGGTCGCCGGCGGGCTGCTCACCGAGGCGATCTCGTGGCAGGCCATCTTCGTGGTGCAGGTGCCGTTCGCGGTGCTGGCGGTGCCGGCCGCGCTCGTCGTGCACGCCCCGCCCGAGACCGCACCTGACCGGCACCGTCCGGCGATCCGTCCCAACCTGACCCTGGCCCTGCTGTCGGCCGCACTCACCGCGGCGTTGTTCCTGTTGGTCCTGCTCCTGGTCGAGGGCTGGCAGCGCTCCCCCGCGACAGCCGCGCTGACCGTGTCCGTCGTGCCCCTGGCGGCTCTCGCCGCTCGCCCGATCGCCCGCGCACTTCGACCTCCGCCCGAGGTCGAGGTCGCGGTGGGCTGCTTCCTGATCGCCGGTGGACTGGTCGGCCTCGCGATCCTGCCGTCGGCGCACCTCGCGTGGACGATCGCCCCGCAGGCGCTGGTCGGCCTGGGGCTGGGGCTCACCGTCGACCGACTCACCGCCCAGGCCATGGAGCTGCGCCTGCCGCGGGTGCGCCACGCCGGCTGGACCATCAGCGCCCGCCACGTCGGTGTGGTCGTGGGACTGGCGATCCTGACGCCGGTGTTCACGGGGGACCTGCGCGATGCCGAGGAGCCCGCCCAGGAGGCGATCACGGCGCTGGTGCTCGACGCGCCGCTGAAGCCGGACGACAAGATCGCGGTCGCCGAGGCGCTCGGCCGCGAGCTGGCGACGCAGCGCGGTCAGGTCCCCGACCTGTCTCGCGCGTTCGCGACCCTGGAGCTCGAGCCCGAGGAACGCCCGGCCGCGGCGCAGCTCGAGCGCGACCTCGACGAGCAGCTGGAGAGTGCCGCGACGTGGGCCTTCCGCGACTCGTTCCTCATCGGCGCCGCCCTCGCACTCCTCGCGCTGCTGACCGTGGTCGCTCCCCGTGGACGGAGGACGCGATGAGCGATCGTCTGGGGATGATCGGACTGCCGGTGGTGGCTGTCGTACTGGTGAGCGGGGTGCTCGGTGTGCAGCTCGCCAATGGCGGCGGGACGTTCGAGCCACTTCAGCCGGCCGATCCGTGCGTCGCGCGTGAGGTCAGCTCCGAAGCCGACGGCATCGACGGCCTCACCGAACGACTCGTGCTGCTCGGCCTCGACGGCGCGGCGTGCCGCCTGGACGTCAGCCGCGAGGAGCTCACGTTGGAGCTCGCCCAGTCCGACGACCCGACCGACGAACAGATCGAGGCCCTGCACGACGGCCTGCTGGCCGCCGTACAACGGATGGAGGAGGACGACACGCTGCCGCCGGCCTCGGAGCTGGTCGACGAGGCCCTCGACAACGCGGACCTCAACAGCTTCCTCGAGGCGGCGATCCGGGCCATGCCGGATTCGGTCATCGATGCGGCGCTGAAGACCGACGACGTCCTCACCCGCGCGATCGACGACCTGGACCTGCGCGAGGTCCTGGAGAACGTCGACGATCAGGACGAGCTCAACCAGCAGGTCGAGGCCGCCGTCACCGAAGCCGTCAAGGACTCCCTCGTCGACCGCCTCAGCGACCTGTTCTGAGTGTGGGCGACACCTCGCCGATACTCACTGGATGCCGCCGCAGCCGGTCCCTACGGTGGGCGCATGCATCTGGAGAACCTCGTCACGGACGCCATCGAGCCGAACCGGTTGGGCCGGTTCTGGGAAGCGGCGCTGGGTGGTGAGCAGTTGACCGACGAACCCGCTGGGTACGAGACCAGGCTCTGGATCGAGGGCTGGCCGTTCCTCGACCTGGGGTTCCAGCGCGTCTCCGAGCAGCGCTCGGCGCCGTCGCGACTCCACCTCGACCTCTACGGCGGAGCCGACCAGTCCGCGACCGTCGACAGGCTGCTCGGGCTGGGCGCCCGACACCTCGACATCGGTCAGGGAGACGTCCCCTGGGTCGTGCTCGCCGATCCGGAGGGCAATCCCTTCTGTGTGATGGAGGAACGAGCGGCGTACGTCGACACCGGACCGATCGCGGCGCTCCCGCTCGACTCCGCCGACCCCGATCGGGATGCGGCGTTCTGGGCCCGGCTCGGCGGCTGGATCGATGTTCCCGGGACGGAGCTCCGATCCCTGCGTCACCCGTCGCTGCAGGGTCCCCTCCTGGAGTTCTGTCCTGAGCGGACGCAGAAGGGCACGACCAAGAACCGGCTGCACCTCGACTTCCGGCTCGACCCGGGGGACGACTACGACGAGGTCGAGGCCGGCATCGTCGAGCATGGTGGTCATCCGCTCGAGACGGACTGGGGCGAGCTGCCGTGGCGTTCGTACCTCGACCCGTCGGGCAACGAGTTCTGCGTGCTGCCGGCACCGTCGGAACGGCAGGAAGCGTCGTCAGCCTGACCGCGCGGATCGGCTGACGCCGGGGCTCGCCCGCCCGGCTATTGGCAAGCGCCTCGTTCATTGACGATGATCAGGACGAGCGTGATCGGTGGACCAGTCCGCACTCGGGCGATCGCTAGGTGAGAGTCGAGTCCACTGACGTGCGAGGCCCTGCTGAGGTGCGGTCGCCGGGTCCCCGCGCCCGGAGCAGGTTCGGCAAGGCCGCGGCCGCGATCGCCAGCAACGCCCGCAACCCCAACCTTCGACGGGCGCAGCTCAGCTTCCTCGGAGCGTGGACCGCGGAGTGGGCGTTCACCGTGGGGCTCGGGATCGTGGCCTACCGAGACGGGGGCGCAACGGCCGTCGGACTGGTCGGGCTCTTCCGGATGGCTCCTGCAGCCATCCTGGCGCCGCTGCTGTCGCCGCTGGCGGACCGGGGCCGTCGGGAGCGTCTGCTGGTGGTGGTCTCCACCCTCCGCGGTGTCGCCACGGCCGCCGCCGCGATCGTCGTCGGTCTCTCCGGCCCGACGTACGTCGTCTACGTGCTGGCGGTGCTGTCGACGATGGCCGCGACCCTCTACCGGCCGGCACACTCGGCGCTGCTGCCGTCCCTGTGCCGCTCGGGGTACGAGCTCGCCAGCGCCAACGTGGTCCGCGGCCTGCTGGACTCGACGGCCACGCTGGCCGGTCCCCTGCTGGCGGCGCTGCTGCTCGAGCTCGCCGGCGTGACCGCCGTGTTCGCGGTGGCCTCGGCGGCGTCGCTCTGCGCGGCGCTCCTGCTCCTGGGACTGCACTACGACGCCCCACCGCGCACCACCGCTACCCCGGACGACACCCTGCTGCGGTCCGCCGCGACCGGGATCAGGGCGGTCCGTCGGAACGGCGACCTCGCGCTGATCATGGGTCTCGCCGTTGCGCAGACCTTGACCCGCGGCGCGCTGACGGTCCTCACCGTGGTCGTCGCCATCGACCTGCTCGAGACCGGCGAGACCGGCGTCGGCCTGCTCACCGCTGCGATCGGCGCCGGCGCCGTCCTCGGCTCGCTGGCCGCGTCACTCCTGGTCGACACCCGGAGCCTGGGCGGCTGGTTCGCCGTCGGGGTCGCCCTGTGGGGCGTCCCCGTCCTCATGATCGGCGTCGTGCCCGAGCAGTCGGCTGCGTTGGGACTGCTCGCCTGCGTCGGGGTCGGCAACGCCCTGATCGACCTCGGCGGATTCACGCTGCTGGGGCGGATCACTCCCGACGAGGTGCTGGCGCGGGTCTTCGGAGTGCTGGAGAGCCTGGTCGCCCTGTCGATGGGCGTCGGCGCGATCGTCACGTCGCTGGCCGTCGACCAGTTCGGCGTACGACCCACGCTGGTGGTCGTCGGTGTGCTGTGTCCCGTCGCCGCGGTCGCGTCCTGGCCCCGCCTGCGGCGGATGGACCGGTCGATCGGCGTACGCGACCTCGAGATCGCGCTGCTGAAGCAGGTGCCGATGCTGAACACCCTTCCGCTTCCCACCATCGAGCAGCTGGCGCGCGGCCTGGAGCCGCTCGAGGTGCCCGCCGGGGCCACCGTGTTCGCCCAGGGTGATGTCGGCGACCGCTACTTCGTGATCGAGTCGGGCCACGTCGAGGTGGTCGGCGACGGTCGCGTCATCACGACCCTGGGGCCCGGACAGGGGTTCGGGGAGATCGCCCTGCTGCGGCAGAACCACCGGACGGCAACCGTCCGGGCAACGCGCGAGGTCCGGCTCCAGACCTTGCGCTCCGAACACTTCCTCGCCGCTGTCCTGGGCTTCCCGCCCAGCGCCAGCGACGCGAGGACCACGGTCGACTCGATGCTCGACCGGTTCACTCCCCGCGGGGGCGTCGGGGATCCACCTGCCGGTCAACCTCCAGGAGTTCCGAATGGCTAGATCCCGCGACATGGCGACGCAGAGGTCGCTGCTCCTGCTCGCCGACATCGGCGGCTACACCGACTACATGCGCACCCATCGGATGAGCCTGGCGCACGCCGAGGTCAACACGTCGAGGCTGTTGGAGCGAGTGGTCGACGCCGCACCCGACTTCGAACTGATCGAGATCGAGGGCGACGCGGCGTTCCTGTCCCGATCGGTCGACAGCACCCTGTCCGACGAGGCAGCCGTCGCCACGACGTTCGAGGTCGCGTCCGCGATGCACCGGGCCTTCCACGTCGAGCGCCGGTACGTCGCCAAGAACCTGTGCCCGTGCAAGGGCTGCACCGAGGTCGACAACCTGAGGCTGAAGTTCGTCGCGCACATCGGTGAGGTGGCCACGCAGACGATCAGGCAGCAACGCAAGCTGGTCGGGATCGACGTCATCCTCGTGCACCGCATGCTCAAGAACCCGGTGGAGATCCCCGAGTACGTCCTGCTCTCCGAGGACCTCCACCGGCTGCGGGACCAGTCGCTCCCCGTGCCCGAGCAGGAGATCCTCCAGGACCTCGACGGGATCGGGCCGACCCGCGGGTACGCCGTGGACCTCGTTGACCTGAACGGCTCGACGCCCCAGGCGCTCCCGGACCCGTCCCTTCTCGCCCGCCTCGGCAGAACCCTGTCGGTGGCCGGCGCCGGAGCGCCGTACATGGTCGGGCTTCGCCGCCGTCGCGCCGCTTCCGGGGCCTGACGGCTTCAGCCGAGCAGCTCCTCGACGCACGCCGCGAGCGCGACGACGTCGAGCGTGCTGATGCCGGACTGCAGGCAACGCACCGTCGCCTCGGCCTTGGTGAGGATGTCGCCGTCGGAGGAGGTGTCAGGGGTGGTGGGCGGGGGTGTGGTCGGGTCAGAGGGCGGCTCCGCCTCGGCCGGACTCTCCGTGGGCGCCGCCGGAGGCTCGACCCGAGTGCTCGGCGCCGGCGACTCGTCCACCGGGTCGGACTCCTCGTCGACCGTCTCGGGACTCGTGCCCACGTCCGGCACGACCGGTGACTGCGTCTCCGCGATCGACGGCCGCGCAGCGGTGGGAGTGCCACTCACAGGCACCTGCCGAGTGCCGGCGTCGTGCCCGATCGGACCGGCCGTCGTACCTGTATCGATCGGTGACGGCGACGCCGCCGGGTCACCGTCGCCGTTGGCCGCGAGCCCCACGACCGAGGCCACGGACAGCACCGCCAGCGGGAGCAGCGCGAAGACCTTCTCGCCCGAGCCGAGCGCGGTGAGGACGGCCGGGCGGCCGTCTCCGTTCGCTATCCGACGCCCTGTGACCCTGGCGGCACCGACGCGCGCGGGCGACGCCCTGCGCGCCTCGGGTGGCGCCTTGCGGGCGCCCGGCGCGGCCTTGCGCGCACCCGTGTGCGTGCGACGTTGGCCGGCCACCTGCCCAGCCCTGTGACGCCCCTGCCCCATGCGTGGATCCTCCAAGTCGGTCGGCCAAAGCCCCATCGCCGTTCCGCGGCCTGTCTAGACAGGCCGCGTCACTATGGCACAACGCCGACCAGGTCGAGCCGCCGCGTCCAGCAGTCGAAAAGCGCGTTGATGGTCACGCAGACCGGTTGAAGAGGTCGGCCAGCCGCCTGGCCTCGACGATGTTGTCCTCGATGGAGCAGTAGGTCCACGAGCCATAGCGACCGATGGTGTGAGCGCCACGCGCCGCCAGTGCTGCCTTCTGTTCGACCACGTCGTCGACAGACTCCCTCGTGATGTGCACGTACGCCGGATCCAGCACGACGTGATGAGAGGCGACGAGGTGATGCCCGTCCACGATGCCGGCGCTGACGAGGTCGGCCATGACTCGCCCCTGCATCGCGGCGATGGCGTCCCCGCTCAGATCGGCGTCGGCGCGACACCCGACCTCGACATAGAGGCTCATCCGGTCGGCCGGCCAGATGTTGTCGTAGAAGCCGACGCGATAGAAGCACACCTCGCGACTGGGGACGTAGATCCAGTGCACGTCCGAGGGACCCTTGCGGTCGAAGCCCAGGTTGAACACCAGCACCTTGTTGTGGCGATAGAGGTCGCGGTCGTGAGGAAGTCCCGCGAGTCCGAGCAGGGTCGGCAGCGGCGCCGTGCTCACCAGCGAGTCGTACTCGATCGTGGACCGAGGCGTCACGGCGAAATGACCGCGGAGGTCCAGCTGCACCACCGGCTCGTTGAGACGGATCCTCTCGGGTGGGATGCCGTGCTGCAGGGCCCGCACGATCTCCACCGCACCCCCCTCCGGGTACGTGAAGGTGGAGTTGTACGTCGGCGGGCTGGCATCGCCGAGTCCAGCGAGCAGCTCCTTGGCATCGGCCTGAGGGAAGAAGCGGCCCATCGCCTCGATGTCCAAGCCGGCGAGGTCGGTCGCATAGACCTTCTCGTTGTACGGCACCAGGAACATCTCGCAGATGCCCTCGCCGAACCTCGAGTAGAGCATCTGCCTGAAGTCGTCCGGCTGGACGTCGTCCCGCGATCCGAGGCCCCGGAGGCACTTGATGAAGTCCTCCGGGGCGAGCTGGTCGATGTGACGCTGGAA
>DASTDJ010000057.1:0-4102 GCA_035710425.1 Nocardioides sp. | reverse complement strand
AGGACCGACTCGGTGGCCAGGAACCCGGCCACCGCCCGTTCACCCTCCTGGAGCGGCGTGTGGGGAAGGTCCATCGCCCAGCGGCTCGCCTCGAGCAGGTCGGCCAGCCCGCCCCCGGGCGACTCGACGACCTCCAGAACGTCCAGCCCGTCGGGCATCGCCTCGTCCAGCGACCGGTGGACAGCAGCCGGGTCGACCGTCTCGGCGAGCGCGATCTCGAGGTACTCGGCCTCGCTGGCCGAACCGGTGGGCGCGGCGCCGGCGTACGAGATGCGCGGGTGGGGGTTGAAGCCGGACGAGTAGGCCATCGGGACCCGGGCGCGGAAGACGGCCCTTTCGAAGGCGCGGCTGAAGTCGCGGTGGCTGGTGAACCGGAGCCGGCCGCGCTTGGCGTAGCGGATCCGGAGCCGCTGCACCGGGGGCGCCTGCTGCTCGGGTTGCTCGCGCGGGCTCATCGGAGGGCCTCCTTCATGGCAGCCGAAGGGTAGACGGTGCTCACCCGGTCGCCGTCCAGCCAGGCGGTGAGACGTTCCGCCTCGGTCTCCAGCGCCGCCCGGGCCTGATCCGGCACCGGCTCCAGCAGGTGCACCCGCACGGTGCCGGCGTCGTCCTGCACCCAGCAGCCCACGATCCGGCCGTCGACCCACGCGGTGGTGCCGGCGTTGCCGTTGCGGTCGAAGAGCGACGGGCCGTGCTCGCCCAGGTAGAAGTCGCGGCCCTTCCAGCCCATCACGGTGGCGTCCAGCACCGGCAGCAGCGCCACCCACGGCCCGGGATCGGGGACCTCGTCCAGGTCGTCGGGCAGGAGCCAGCCCGCCGCACCACCGTCGAGCGACACCCCCACCGCACCCACGTCGGCGAGCGCATCCACGGTGGCCGTCTTCGTGGCGCCCAGCCACCACTGCACGTCCTCGGTCGTCCCGGGGCCGAAGCTGCGCAGCCAGCTGCGCACCAGCTCGGCATAGCCCTCGCGGGGCTTCTCCGGACTCGGCGACTCCCCGAGCCAGGCCGACATGGGGGTCCACAGCGGGCGCGCCGTGCGCCAGTGGCCGGCGTTGTGACCCCGCACGATCTGCGCCTCGACCGCGAGCTGGGCCAGGACGCGGGGCGCGATCGGGAACCGGCCGCCGTACTTCTTGTCGAGCGACACCTCCAGGTGCCCCGCGAGCTCCGGGACCTCCTCGCGCAGCCGCGTCGCCGACAGCTCCTCCCCGCCCTCGAGGCGCGCCAGCGTCGCCCGCATGGCCCGGTCGAGCCAGGCCTCGCCGTCATCGGCCAGACCGTGGGTGACGGCCTCCTTCGCCAGGCGGGCTCGCAGCATCGCGGCCACCCGGGCCGACGCGCTCCCCCAGGCGGCCGGGAGCAGTCCGCGGGGAAAGACGAAGAGGGTGCGCCGCATCGCCAGCTGCTTGACGAGCGTGCGGTCGTCGTACAGCGCCCGCTCGACGTCGGCGACCGTCAGGCCCGGCACCCGCGCCCACAGCGACAGGTAGACCGTGGCCGGCTCGGTGGCGTGCAGCACGGTCATTGCCCGCACCGCGGCCTCCGCGTCGGCGGCGGCAGCGCACGGGGCCAGCGCGTGCCTCACCCCCAGACGAGCGCGTCGCTCGGAGTCCGGAACATGACGCACGTGGACATCCTCGCGGATGTCCCACTGCCCGGGACCCGCAGGCCTTAGAGTCCTGTCGTCTCAAGCCCAGTCAAGGAGCATCCGCGTGACCACTCCCCCCAACCCGCCGGAAGGCAACGACAACCCCTACGGCGGTCCCCCGCCTCCCGGGCAGAACCCCTACGGCGCCACGCCGTACCCCGGTGGCGGCGAGTACGGCGGTGCCCCCGAGGCCAAGACCGACGGGGTGTCCATCGCGGCGCTCGTCACCGGCCTCCTCTGCTGCGCGCCGATCGGCATCATCCTCGGCATCATCGGCATCCGGCGCACCAAGGACGGTCAGCGCAAGGGTCGCTGGGCGGCCGTCGTGGGCATCGTGCTGGGCGCGCTGGGCATCCTCGCGTGGATCGGCGTGGTCGCCGGCGGCGTGTGGATCTTCAACAACGCGATCACGCCCGACAACGCCGAGGTCGGCCAGTGCGTCAACATCGACACCGAGGACGGCGAGGTGACGATGCTGAAGAAGGACTGCTCCGAGGACCACGACGGCGAGATCGTCGGCGTCGAGGAGGTCGACTCCGAGAACCGCGACGCCATCGAGACCGGCATGGCCGACTACTGCGCCGAGATCATCGACCCAGAGGACCTCACCACGCTCCTGGAGCGTGACGACATCGACCTCAACGCGGTGATCGAGGACCCGAACGACGTCAGCAACGGCGACCACCTGGTCTGCTACGCCGAGGCGAAGAGCGGGAAGCTGGACGAGAAGATCCTCGACTAGTCCGTCGCTGCCGCTCGGGAGGCACGTTTGAGCGAGTTCACGCCACCGGGCGGCGAGCCGACCAGGCCGCCGCCCGCGCGGCCGCCCGAGCCGTGGCCTCCGTACCCGTCGTACGGCGCGCCGGGGCCCTATGACACCACCGCCCAGGCCTTCGAGCGCGCCCGGACCTCGCGCAAGATGGCCGGGTGGGCGCTCGGGTTGTCGCTCCTCCTGTGCGTGCCGTTCGCTCCGCTCGTCGGCCTCGGCCTGGGCATCGCCGTGCTCGTGCGCTCCCAGGACGGACGGGACCACGGCAGGGGGATGGCGATCGCGGCGACCGTGATCGGCAGTCTCTACCTGCTGGGGAGCATCGGCCTGTTCGTGTTCGGGGTCGTCGAAGGCTTCCGGGAGGGGTTCGAGGACGAGCCGGAGCGCAACGAGTCCGGCGAGGTGGTGGAGGGCGGCGACCTGATCCCGTCGAAGCTGCGGGTCGGCGACTGCTTCAACGAGCCGCAGATCGACGACCTCAACGCGAACGAGCAGATCGAGACCGAGCTGGTCGACGTGGTCCCCTGCGGGGGTCCCCACGACGCCGAGATCTACCACTCGTTCCAGCTGACCGGCTCGGAGTACCCCGGCCAGGGTGCGATCGACCGGGCGGCGCGGGCCTGCGTGCCGGAGTTCAAGGAGTTCGTGGGCCTCTCCTACGCCCAGTCCCGGCTCGACTTCGTCTACTACTTCCCCACCCAGGAGAGCTGGGACTACCTCGACGACCGCGGCATCGCGTGCGCCGCCATCGACCCCCGGCGCGGCAGGGTCAGCGGGTCGCTGAAGGACACCCGCCGCTGAGCCTCGCTCAGACCACGCTGAGCGGCAGCAGCTGCTTGCCCGTCGGGCCGATCTGGATGTCGGTGCCCATCTCCGGGCAGACGCCGCAGTCGTAGCAGGGCGTCCAGCGGCAGTCCTCGACCTCGACGTCGGCACCGTCGGCGACCGCGAGAGCGTCCTCCCAGTCGGCCCACAGCCAGTCCTTGTCGAGGCCGGAGTCGAGGTGGTCCCACGGCAGGACCTCGTCGTACTCGCGCTCGCGGGTGGTGTACCAGTCGACGTCGACACCGGACTCTTCCAGTGCCTTCTGCGCGGCACCCATCCAGCGGTCGTAGGAGAAGTGCTCGCTCCAGCCGTCGAAGCGGCCGCCGTCGCGCCAGACCTGCTCGATCACGGCGCCGACCCGGCGGTCGCCGCGGCTGAGCAGTCCCTCGATCACGCCGGGCTGGCCGTCGTGGTAGCGGAACCCGATCGCCCGGCCGAAGCGCTTGTCGGCGCGGACCGTGTCACGCAGCTTGCGCAGCCTCTCGTCGGTGGTCTCGTGGTCGAGCTGGCCCGCCCACTGGAACGGGGTGTGCGGCTTGGGCACGAACCCGCCGATGGAGACCGTGCACCGGATGTCGTTGCGGCCCGAGACCTCACGGCCCTTGGCGATCACCTTCTTGGCGAGGTCGGCGATCGCGAGCACGTCCTCGTCGGTCTCCGTGGGGAGCCCGCACATGAAGTAGAGCTTCACCTGCCGCCAGCCGTGGGAGTACGCAGTGGCGACGGTGCGGATCAGGTCGTCCTCGGTGACCATCTTGTTGATCACCTTGCGCATCCGCTCGCTGCCGCCCTCCGGGGCGAACGTCAGCCCGGACCGGCGCCCGTTGCGCGAGAACTCGTCGGCCAGGGTGATGTTG
>DASTDJ010000056.1:0-5717 GCA_035710425.1 Nocardioides sp. | reverse complement strand
GAGCTCGGCGAGCTCGATGCATCCCGTGCCGCCCTCGCCGAGCTCGAGGTGCGCGCGCTGCGGGCGCAGATCAGCCCGCACTTCATCTACAACAGCCTCGGCGCGATCGCGAGCTTCGTGCGCACCGACCCCGACCGGGCCCGCGAGCTGCTGCTCGAGTTCGCGGACTTCACCCGCTACTCGTTCCGTCGCCACGGCGACTACACGACGCTCGCCGAGGAGCTGCGGTCCGTCGAGCGCTACCTGCTGCTCGAGCAGGCCCGCTTCGGCGACCGGCTCCGGGTGACACTGCAGATCGCGCCCGAGGTACTGCCGGTCGCCGTCCCTTTCCTCTGCATCCAGCCGCTGGTCGAGAACGCCGTCCGGCACGGGCTGGAGGGCGAGGCCGGCGAGGGCCACATCCGGATCGTGGCGCTGGACCGCGGACAGGAGTGCGTGATCGAGGTCGAGGACGACGGCGCGGGCGAGGACCCGGAGAAGGTACGCCGCGCGCTCGCCGGCGACCACGCGATCGACTCCGTCGGGCTCGGCAACGTCGACGCCCGCCTGCGTACGTCGTTCGGCGACGACTACGGGCTGGTCGTCGAGACCGCACCCGGCGCCGGCACGAAGGTGATCGTCCGGGTGCCCAAGTTCGCACCGGGGGTCGCGACATGAACCGCACCAATGGGCTGCGGGTGCTGGTCATCGACGACGAGCGGCCGGCGCTCGACGAGCTGTCGTTCCTGTTGCTGGAGGACGAACGGGTCGCCGACGTACTCACCTGCGACTCGGCGACCGACGCGCTGCGGATCCTGCGCGAGCAGGAGGTCGACTGCGTCTTCCTCGACATCCAGATGCCGGGCCTGACGGGTCTCGAGCTCGCCCAGGTGCTGTCCCGGTTCCGGACACCGCCGCCGGTCGTGTTCGTGACCGCCCACGAGGGCCACGCCGTGGAGGCCTTCGACCTGCAGGCCGTCGACTACGTGCTGAAGCCGGTGCGGGCCGACCGGCTCGCCGAGGCCGTACGCCGCGTGGTCCACGGCGGTGACCGGGCCGCGACCACCGACCAGGGCGTGCAGATCCCGGTCGAGCGCGCGGGAGTGACGAGGTTCGTCGAACGCGACGACGTGACCCATGTCGAGGCGCACGGCGACTACGCGCGGCTGCACACCACCGGCGACTCCTACCTGATCCGCACGCCCCTCTCGTCGCTGGAGGAGGACTGGGGTCCGGCCGGCTTCGTCCGGATCCACCGCTCGCTGCTGGTCTCGCTGGCCCACGTCAAGGAGGTCCGGATGGAGGCCGGCCGGTGCACCGTGCTGGTCGGTGCCACCGAGCTCGTGGTGAGCCGCCGGCACACCCGCGAGCTCCGTGACCTGCTGCTGAAGCGCGGCGGGGCCTGAGCCCGTGACCGAGGAGCGGCCGCAGCGGGTGCGGGTCACCGGCCCGCCCCGACGGCAGGGGCCGCGGCCGCGGACCGGGGACATCGACGAGGAGACCCGGCTGGGCGGGATCTACCTCGGCTCGCTGCTGCGTGAGCAGATGTGGCTGGCGCTGCGGATCGTGACACTTCTGGCCCTCACCGTCGGCTCGCTGCCGCTGGTGTTCCACCTGGTGCCGGGACTCACCGACGTCGACCTGTTCGGGATGCCGCTGTCGTGGCTGCTGCTGGGGGTCGTGGTCTACCCCGTGCTGGTGCTGCTCGGCTGGCGCTACGTCCGCAGCGCCGAGCGCAACGAACGCGACTTCGCCGACCTGATGAGCGAGGTCGACCGATGACGAACGACATCGCCCCCGGCATCGTCGCGGTCACGGTCGTCACCATCGCCACGCTCGCGATCGGGACCTGGGGGCTGAAGTTCTCCCGCACCACCAGCGACTTCTTCGTCGCCTCCCGCACCGTGCGGCCGGGGCTGAACGCCTCCGCCATCGGCGGGGAATACCTCTCCGCGGCCAGCTTCCTCGGCGTCGCCGGGCTCGTGCTCACGTTCGGCGCCGACATGCTCTGGTACCCCATCGGCTGGACCGCGGGCTACCTGATGCTGCTGCTGTTCGTGGCGGCTCCGTTGCGCCGCTCCGGCGCCTACACGCTCCCCGACTTCGCCGAGGCCCGCCTCGGGCCGGGCGTCCGCTCGGTCTGCTCGGTCCTGGTGGTCGCGATCGGCTGGCTCTACCTGCTGCCTCAGTTCCAGGGCGCCGGCATCACCCTCCGTGCCGCGATCGACGCGCCGGAGTGGGTGGGGCCGGCGATCGTCGGCCTGGTCGTCCTCGCCAACGTCACCTCGGGCGGGATGCGCAGCATCACCTTCGTCCAGGCCTTCCAGTACTGGCTCAAGCTCACCGCCCTGCTCATCCCGGCGGCCGTGCTGCTGGTCGTGTGGGCCGGAGACGGTACGCCGGGCAGCGGCCAGGGAGGTGGCGCCTGGTCGATGCCGCTCGCCGACGGTGGTGGCGAGGGTCTCTACACGACGTACTCGCTGATCATCGCGACGTTCCTCGGCACCATGGGCCTGCCGCACGTGGTGGTGCGCTTCTACACCAACCCCGACGGCCGCGCCGCCCGCCGCACCACCCTCGTCGTGCTGGTCCTGCTGGGCGTCTTCTACCTGCTGCCACCGATCTACGGCGCCCTCGGCCGGGTCTACGGCGACGAGCTGGTCGCCGCCGGGCGATCCGACGTGCTCGTGCTGGAGCTGCCGCGGCTGATGGTGCCGGGGCTCGGCGGAGAGCTGCTGACCGGTCTGGTGACGGCGGGTGCGTTCGCGGCGTTCCTGTCCACGTCGTCCGGGCTGGTGATCGCGGTCGCGGGCGTGCTGACCCAGGACGTGACCGCGCGCCAGTGGGCGGGCCGGCGGCTCGACGGGATCACGGCCTTCCGGGTCGGCGCGGTGCTGGCGGTCGTGGTGCCGCTGTTCGTCGCGATCGTGCTGCCCAACGTGGGGGTCGCGCGGGCGGTCGGGCTGGCGTTCGCGGTGGCGGCGTCGACGTTCTGCCCGCTGCTGGTGCTCGGCATCTGGTGGCGAGGGCTGACCGACGCCGGCGCTGTCGCCGGGCTGCTGGCGGGCGGGCTCGGCTCGGGTGCGGCCGTCGTGTGGGTGCTCGCCGACGGCAGCGGCGACGGCTTCGGCGCCGTGCTGCTCTCGCAGCCTGCCGCCTGGTCGGTGCCGCTGGCGTTCGTGACGATGATCGGCGTCTCGCTGCTCACCGCCTCGCGGGTGCCGGCGCACACCCGGCGGTTCATGGTGCGGCTGCATGCTCCGGAGACGGTGCAGCTCGACCGCGGCCCCATGTAACACGCTGTCCACCCCTCTACCTGGTCGTTGCAGCGGCCTGATGGAGGGGCGAACGGCGTGTTACAACCGAGCGGCGCGGCCGGCGATCAGGCCGACCACGGCGTCGTGCACGCCGATCACGTCGGCGACGACGGCCGCGCCGAGCGACTCCGAGCGGGCTCGTTCGGCGAACTGCCCGGGCGCCAGGAGGTACGGCGAGACCGCGTCGCCCGGCCGCGCGACCTCCGCGGGCCGTGGTCCGGGGCCGCCGAGGGTCGCCAGGGTGACCGGGCCGTCCCACGCCGCCGCCAGCAGGGCGGTCGCCCGCTCGAGGTCGGGCATCGCGCCAGGGTCCTGCGAGCCGGCCGCCACCATCACCACCGGCTGACCAGACCCCGCGCCTGCCTCGCGCAGCCGGTCGGCCTGGGCCGTGGCGAGCGCGGCGTCCGGCCCCAGCGCCACCCCGAGGGTCACCGGCACCGGCGCCCCTCCCACGGCGCGCGGCAGGTCGACGGTCACGTGGTAGCCGGTCGACAGCAGCAGCGGCACCACCACCGCCGGCTCGTCGAGCGCGGCCATCACGTCGGCGAACAGCGGCTCGGAAAGCTCGACGTACGACGTCACGGCGGTCATGCCCAGGCGCTCGCCGGCGGCAGCGGTCAACGCACGCGCGACGTCGTTGCCCGTGGGGTGCCGGGTGCCGTGGGCGACGGTCACCAGCTTCACAGCGCCACCGCGAGCCGGTAGCCGCGCTTGACCACGGTCTGCACCAGCCGGGTGCCGAGCGCCGACCGCAGCCGGGCGACCGCCATCTCGACCGCGTGCTCGGACGCGGCCGTGCCCGACGGCAGCGCGCCGAGCAGCTCGCGCCGGGAGACGACGTGACCGGGGTTGACCAGCAAGGCCTGCAGGACCGCGAGCGGCGCCGGGGTGAGTCGTACGGCGACCCCGTCGAGCAGCACCTCGTCGCCGTGCAGCAGCAGCGTGTGGCCGGCGACGGACACCGACAACCCGTCGGATCGCGACGGCAGCTCGGTCTCGAGCTGCTTGACCATGGCCGCGAGCCGGGACCTGTCGGGGTAGATCGAGGGCACGCCCCACATCTCGAACGCCGCAGCCGTGACCGGCCCCACGCACGACGCCAGAACGTCGGCCTGGAACGCGCCGATCACCTCGTCGCGACGCCCCGTCGAGCCGGCCGCCTCCATGAGGGCGGCCACGGCGGGCGCGGACGTGAACGTCACGGCGTGCAGCGAGCGGTCGGCGATCTCGTCGACCAGGTGGAACATCGGCTCCGGGTCGTCGGCGCTCACGACCCGGTAGATCGCGACGGTGGTGACGTCGGCGCCTCGGCGGCGCAGCGCGTGTGCCGCCATCGACAGCGACTGGCCGTGCTCCTGCACCACGATCCGCTTGCCGGCGAGGTCGCGTCCGCGCAGGTGCTCGAGCACGTCCTCGAACTCCTCCGACTCCGGTGCCCACAGCTCCCGCAGTCCCCGCCGCCGCAGCGCGCCGACGCTCTTCGGACCCCGCGCCAGGATCTCCGCCTCGCCCAGCGCCTCCAGCAGCTTGTCGAGCACGCCCCACGACTCGGCGGCAGCGAACCAGGTCTTCATCCCGATGCCGGTGGTCGCCAGGAACAGGTCGATCGGCCGGGCCAGCACCTCGTCGGTCGCCGCCCGCAGCGACGCGTCGTCGACCCGGTTGGGGTCGGTCGAGAGCGCCGGCGCCCACACGACCGTGGCGCCGCGCCGCTCGAGGAGCTGCACCTGCTCCTCCACCTTGCGGGCAGCCGTCACCCCGATCCGGTACCCGGCCAGCGGTGACGCCATGGACTCATTGTCGCCTGTCACCCACCACCACCGTTCCGTCCGAGGAGACGTGGACGTCGTACGTCGGCACCCGGACGCCCGGGTCGTCGAGGCACTCGCCGGTGCGCAGGTCGAACGCCTGCTTGTGGATCGGGCTGGCCACGAACGGCGCGCCACCCCGGGTGCCCACGATCCCCCGCGCGAGCACCGACGCACCCGAGAACGGGTCGTGGTTGGAGAGCGCGAACACGCCGCCGTCGTACGTCCGGAACACCGCGACCGCCTCGCCCCCGACCAGCGCCGTCACGCCGCCCTCCACGTCGATCGCGTCGAGCCGGCAGACGGGCGTCACGGGGCACCTACCGGGATGTCGGCACCGGCGAGGATCTGCCCACGCTCCTCGCGGAAGCTGATGCTCGGGTCCGGCACGCCGGGCGCGTTGACGAACGACACGAACCGGGCCAGCTTCTCCGGATCCTCGAGCGTCGCCTTCCACTCGTCCTCGTAGTTGTCGACGTGCGCGGCCATCGCGGCCTCCAGCTCGGACCCGAGCCCGAGCGCGTCCTCGACCACGACCGCGCGCACCCGGTCCAGCCCGCCGTCCAGGCTGTCGACCCACGGCGCGGTGCGCTGCAGCCGGTCGGCGGTGCGG
>DASTDJ010000055.1:0-2677 GCA_035710425.1 Nocardioides sp. | reverse complement strand
CATCGCGACCTCGCCCAGGTGCTTGTGCCAGTTGGCCCACACGAGCTTGAAGATCGAGCCCGCTCCCCCGCCGGCGGCGGAGTCGTCGCCGACCCCGACGGCCGACAGGCCGCGCATCGCCTGTGCCCTGATCACCTCGAGCTCGACCATGAGCCGGGCCAGCCGGTCGCGGATCAGCGGGTCGTCGATCGAGCCGTTCCGCTCGGCCGCGGCAACCAGGTCGGCGAGCTCGCGCCCGTAGTCGATGGTCTGCGCGAGCGTGGAGACGCCGCGCTCGAAGCCGAGCAGCCCCATCGCCACCGCCCAGCCCTGACCGGGCTCGCCCACGACGAGGTGGGCGTCGGTGCGGGCGCCGGTGAAGAACACCTCGTTGAACTCCGAGCCGCCGGTCAGCTGCTCGATCGGCCGGATGTCGACGCCGTCCTGCTCCAGCGGCACCAGCAGGAACGACAGCCCGTGGTGACGCTCGGAGCCCGGCTCGGTGCGGGCGACGACGAAGACCCACTGCGACAGGTGTGCGTTGGACGTCCACACCTTCTGGCCGTCGATCACCCACTGCCCGTCCTCGAGGCGGGCCTTGGTCTGGACGTTGGCGAGGTCGGAGCCGGCGTTCGGCTCGGAGTAGCCCTGGGCCCAGAGCTCCTCGACGGCCGCGATCCTCGGCAGGAAGCGGGCCTTCTGCTCGTCGGTCCCGAACGCGATCAGCGTCGGGCCGAGCAGCTCCTCGCCCAGGTGGTTGACGCGGGCGGGTGCGTCGGCACGCGCGTACTCCTCGTGGAAGATCACCTGCTGCCACAGGCTCAGCCCGCGCCCGCCGTACTCCTCGGGCCAGCCGACGCAGGTCCAGCCGTGCTCGGCGAGCAGCCGGTTCCAGGCGAGCCGGTCATCGAACCCCTCGTGGTCGCGGCCGGCGCCGCCGAGGCCGCGCAGCTCCGCCCAGCGGCCGGTCAGGTGCTTCCCCAACCAGCCGCGGATCTCGGCACGGAAGGCCTCGTCCTCGGCCGAGTAGCTCAGGTCCACGTTTGCTACCATACCAAGCAATTGCTTGGTTGGTGACGAGGGAGGACGAGTGCACGACACGATCCCCGGCGCGCTCCGCGAGGCCGCGGAGCGGCACGGTGACCACCCGGCGTACGTCACCAGCGACGCGACCCTCTCCTACTCCCAGCTGCTCAATGGGGTCCAGACGCTCGCGTTCCGCTACCTGGAGCACCGGCTCCAGCCCGGGGACCGGGTCGTGATCTGGGGACCCAACAGCCTCAACTGGGCGGTCGCGGCCCTCGCCGTCACCTACGCCGGTGGCGTGGTGGTCCCGGCGAACTCCCGCTACACCGCACACGAGGTCGCCGACCTCGTCGACCGCACCTCGGCACGGGTCGTCCTGGTCGCCGATGGGTTCCTGGGCCGCACCCAGCTGGCGGACCTGCGGGCAGCCAGCGACCTGCCCTCCGTGGGGTCGCTCGGCAACCTCGACACGCTCACGATCGACCACCGCGGCGAGGAGCGGGCCCTCCGCACCGACGTCACCGCCGAGGAGGTCGAGGCCCGGGCCGACGCGGTCACGCCCGACGACGTCGCCGACATCCTCTTCACCTCCGGCACGACCGGGCGCTCCAAGGGCGCGATGTCCGCGCACCGGCAGACGATCGGCGTCGCGCGCGCATGGGCCGAGCTCGGCGGGGTCCGCGCCGACGACCGCTACCTCGTGGTCAACCCGTTCTTCCACTCCTTCGGCTACAAGATCGGGATGGTGGTCGGCCTGCTCACCGGCGCGACGCTCTACCCGGTCGCGACGTTCGACCTCGACGAGACGATGTCGCTGATCCAGTCCGAGCGGATCACCCTGTTGCCCGGCGCACCGACGATCTACCAGTCGCTGCTCAACGCGCCGAACCGTGGCGACTTCGACCTCTCCTCGCTGCGGCTCGCGGTCACCGGGGCCGCCGTCGTGCCCGTGGTGCTGATCGAGCGGATGCGTGCGGCCGCACCCGAAGGACTGGGCATCGACCACGTCGTCACGGCGTTCGGCATGACCGAGGCAGTCGTCGCCACGATGTGCCGGGAGGACGACCCGGCCGAGACGGTCGCCAGTACCTGCGGCCGCGCCATCCCCGGGATGGAGGCGCGGATCGCCGACAACGGCGAGCTGCTGCTGCGCGGTGACTACGTGATGCTCGGATACCTCGACGACGCCGCCGCCACCGCGGAGGCGATCGACGCCGACGGCTGGCTGCACACCGGCGACATCGGGACCCTCGACGAGGCCGGCAATCTCGCGATCACCGACCGGCTCAAGGACATGTACATCTCGGGCGGCTTCAACGTCTACCCGGCAGAGGTCGAGCAGACGCTGGCCCGCCTCGACGGCGTCGCCGACGTCGCCGTGGTCGGCGTACCGGACGAGCGGATGGGCGAGGTCGGGAAGGCGTACGTCGTCCGCGCCGACGGCGCGTCGCTCACCGAGGACGACGTGATCGCCTACGCACGCGAGCGGTTGGCGAACTTCAAGGCGCCGCGGCTGGTCGAGTTCGCCGACGCACTCCCCCGCAACCTGTCCGGCAAGGTCCTGAAGGAGGAGCTCCGTCATGGATCTTGACCTGTCGGATTCCGAGCTCGCGTTCCAGGCCGAGGCCCGGGCGTGGCTCGAGGCCAACGTGCCGGACGAACCGCTCCCGTC
>DASTDJ010000054.1:0-2805 GCA_035710425.1 Nocardioides sp. | reverse complement strand
GAGGCGATCCGGGACATGGTGGGGCTGGGCCTGCTGGAGATGCAGGAGGACCCCAGCGACCGCCGGGCCAAGCTGGTGAAGTTCACCGACGCAGGCATGGAGGTCGCCCACGACGGCAAGCGCCACATGTACGAGCTCGAGCAGCAGTGGATCGAGAAGTTCGGCAAGGACAACTACGAGACCGCGCGCGAGGTCCTCGAGGGCATCGTCGACATGATGACCCCCGACGCCTGAGTCAGAGCGCCACCGACTCCGCCCCTGCGCTCGCCATCTCCGCGAGTGCCGCCTCACTGGTCTCGGGCGCCACGCCGACGTGGAGTCCGTCGAGGACGCGCACCCCGAAGCCGTGGCGGCGGGCGTCGAGCACGCTGGACCGCACGCAGTAGTCCGTAGCGATGCCGACGATGTCGAGGTCGGTGACGCCCTGCTCGTGCAACAGCTCGGTCAGTGCGCGGCCGTCGTCGAGAGCCCCTTCGAACGCCGAGTACGCCGGCACGCCCATGCCCTTGCGGAGGTGGTGGGTGATCCGCTCGGTGGCGAGCTCGGGCGCGTAGTCGGAGCCGCTCTCGGTGGACACGCAGTGGGCCGGCCAGGTGGTGGAGAAGTTCGGCTCGGTCCCCGGTGCGTGGAAGTGGCCGCCGTTGCTCGAGCCCGGGTCGTGCCAGTCCCGAGAGGCGATGACCAGGGCGTAGTCATCGGCGTGGGCGGACAGGTGGTCGCTGATCCGCGTGGCCACGCCTCGCCCACCTGCGACGCCGAGGGAGCCGCCCTCGACGAAGTCGTTCTGAACGTCGACGATCAGCAGCGCGCGGGTGCTGTCGGTCATGGCTGTTCTCCTCGTGGTCGAACGGTGAGGAAGGGGTCCCCGGCGGTGACGTCGAGCGCGCTCCTGGGCAGCGTGTCGATCGCCCCGGCGGCATGCGCGCGGATCTCCGCGAGAGTCGGGCGATGGACGACCTCGCCGCCCCGCATCGCGGCGACCTGGACGTTGCCGGCACTGTCGTCGAGGGTGAACGTCTCGTCGGTGAGCACGCCGTCGGCGTACTCCCGGTGCACGCTCTTGCGGCCACCGAAGGACACCTTGGCCACCGACCTCTTGGCCACCGGGCGGAGCGGCGCATCCCTCTCGGGGCCTTCGGCGACGGCGACCAGCTTGTAGACCATGGCGGCTGTCGGGTGCCCGGACCCGGTGACCAGCCGGGTGCCGACGCCGTACGCGTCGACGGGCGCGTCCCGGAGCTCGGTGATGAGGAACTCGTCGAGGTCGCTGGTGACGATGATCCTGGTGGCCGTGGCGCCGAGGTCGTCGAGCAGGGCCCGCGCCTTGCGGGACTCCTCGGCCAGGTCGCCGGAGTCGATCCGGATCGCGCCGAGGCCGGGCCCGGCGACCTCGACCGCAGTGCGGATCCCTTCGGTGATGTCGAACGTGTCGACCAGCAGCGTCGTCTCCACGCCCTGCGCCTCGACCTGGCTGCGGAAGGCGGCCGCCTCGCTCTCGTGGCCGAGGACGAACGCGTGCGCGGCGGTGCCGATGGTGGGGATGTCGTAGAGGTGGCCGGCCGCGACGTTGCTGGTGGAGGCGAAGCCGGCGAGGAACGCCGCCCTGGCGGCCGCGACCGCGGCCTCCTCGTGGGTGCGGCGGGTGCCCATCTCGACGAGCGGGCGGCCCGCAGCCGCCGTGACCATCCGGGCCGCGGCGCCGGCGATGGCCGAGTCGTGGTTGAGCACGCTCAGCACGATCGTCTCCAGCACGATGCACTCGCCGAGGCTGCCGGTGACGGTCAGGATCGGGCTGCCGGGGAAGTAGAGGTCGCCCTCCGGGTAGGCGTCGATGTCTCCGGTGAAGCGGAAGCCGCGCAGGTAGTCGGCGGTCGCGTCGTTGACGACGCCCTGCTCGCGCAGCCAGCCGACCTCCTCCTCGCTGAACCTGAATGCCTCGATCAGGTCGAGCAGCCGGCCCAGCCCCCCGAGCAGACCGTAGCGGCGCCCAGCGGGCAGGCTGCGCGCGAACGCCTCGAACACCGCGTGGTTCCGGGCGCTGCCGTCGGCCACCCAGGAGCTCAGCATGGTGAGCTCGTAGCGGTCGGTCAGCATCCCTGGGGAGGGGGGCATGGACCTAGGGTGCCAGCGTGCGCGAGTTGAGGGACGGAGTGGTCGAGGCCGCGCGCGTGCTGGGGGGCGGCGGGGTCCCGGCCGCCCTCGGGTTCGCGTGTGCGGAGATCGCCGACGCGCGTGGGGTGCTGTGGGGTCAACGAGGCTCTGAGGAGGTCTGCGACGCGCTCGCGGCGTGGCGCGAACCCGGTGCCGAGCAGCACCTGGGTGCCGTCCACGAGTCGCTCATGACCGGCCGCAAGGAGGCGGGCGCCTTCTACACGCCGGCGTTCCTGGTGGAGCAGCTGCTGGAGGAGACGCTGGTCCCGCTCCTGTCGCCGGGCCAGCGGGTGCGGGTGCTCGACCCGGCATGCGGCACCGGCGCCTTCCTGCTCCCCGCCGCGCGCCGGATCGCGCAGACGGTCGGGGTGCCGCTCGCCGACGCGATCGCCTGCGTGCACGGCGTCGACCTGGATCCGGTCGCGGTCGAGATCGCGCGGTTCCTGCTCTGGCTCGAGGGGCCCTCGGTCCCGAGGACCGTGCTCGACGCAAACCTGGTGGTCGGGGACGGGCTGGCCCTCGCTCCCGACGCGTCGTACGACGTCGTCGTGGGTAACCCGCCGGTCCTCAACCAGCTCCGCACGGCCACCGTGCGGGAGTCGTCGGTGGAGGGGGTGGGGCCCTACACCGACACGAGTGCGCTGTTCCTGCTCA
>DASTDJ010000053.1:0-13542 GCA_035710425.1 Nocardioides sp. | reverse complement strand
GGGCTTGCCAACACAAACCCTCAACCAAAACCACAACCACGCGCACACAAAACACCCCCCAAGTACACCCGGGGGGGCCCTCGCGTCCACACCAACCAACCACCACCCCCAGGCCCAACACACCCGGCCAGGAGAGAGTGGGGGTCATAGAGTTACGGCGGCCATAGCGACAGGGAAACACCCGGACCCATCCCGAACCCGGAAGTTAAGCCTGCCAGCGCCAATGGTACTGCAACCGAGAGGCTGTGGGAGAGTAGGACGCCGCCGGACAAACATTGCCAAAGGGCCACCCTTTCGAGGGTGGCCCTTTCGGCGTTTTCGGGTGCGATTGCGTATTTCGCGTCAAGGCAGTCGGCGGACCAGAAATCGTCCACAACCGACGGGATGCCCTGCCCTGTCCACAGGGTTGGTCCGGAACGACCGTCGTTGTCGGACCCTCCGCGCAGATTGACCGGCGGAGGTGATGTGCATGTCAGCACAGACGTTCGGAGAAGGAGACGGGGACGTGGCCGCGGAGGCCCCGGAGCCCGTCAACGAGGTGCGACTGGCCGGGCGGATCTCGGCCGCGCCGGAGGAACGGGTGCTCCCCAGCGGCGACGTCCTGTGGACGTTCCGTGTGGTGGTGCCCCGGCCGCCCACAGGCCGGCAGGGCGTGCGCCCTGGAGTCGACGCGCTGGAGTGCGCCGTCTGGGGCGGGCGGGTCCGCCGCTCCGTGGCGAGCTGGGGGGAGGGAGACCTGGTCGAGGTGAGCGGAGCGGTTCGGCGCCGGTTCTTCAGGACCGCAGGGGGAGCGGCCTCGAGGGTCGAGATCGAGGTCGCGTCCGGCCGGCTCATTCGGCGCGCAGCGAGCGGATGAGCACGCCCAGGCTGGGCTTCGGCTGGAAGGAGGTGGCCTTCTCCGGCAACAGCCGGTCGTCCCCGGCGATGCGGAGCACCAGGTCGACATCGGGAGCCGGGAGGAGCACCGCGGAGCCGATGTCGGGCCTGACCTGGGCCAGGGTGTCCTCGACCGAGTGGTGGTACCCGATGCGCGTGGGGCCGTGGGGCAGGGCCGGGATCAGGCACTCGTGCAGCAGCTCCACCGCGGCCCGGTCCGGGGTCGCGGCCATGGTGATGACACCCCAACGCTCCGAGTCGGTGACCACCAGATGATCGGGACCGAGCGCCGCTACGGCGCCCTCCTCGGGCAGCTCCTCGAAGGCCATGCCGGCGGTCTCGGCCGCGGTGCGCAGGTCGTCCATGCCCGTCCCGAGCAGCAGCCGGTGGATGGCGCCCAGGAAGAGCGGGGTCGCGTCCTGGTCGACCAGCATGGCCAGGCCGTGATCGGTGGGCCCGCCCGGCTCGCGTTGCTGGAGGCGCAGGTACGCCGCATACCGGTGGTGGCCGTCGGCGATCAGCGCCCGGCTGGTCGCCAGCTCCGCGGCGATCTCGTCCAGCGTGGCCCGCCCCCGGATCGCCCAGACCCGGTGCCGCTGCTCCGCGCGGTCGGTGAACTCGTGGTCGGGTGAGAGTGCTGCCGTCTCGGAGAGCAAGGCACGGAGCGCGGGCGAGGCCCGGTGCACCAACAGGATCGGCGCGGGGTTGAGCCTCATTTCGGCCATCCGGTCGGCCAGATCGTCCGCCTGTCCGGGGTAGATCCCCTCGTGCGGCATGATCGCGCGATCCTCGGCTCGGGCGGCCCGGTGTGAGACGTCCAGGGCACCGACAAGGCCCCGGACCGTGATGCCGCCGGCCGTGTACTCGTGCAGGTAGAGCGCGGGTTCCCGGTCGCGTGAGATGTGGCCCTGCCGCTCCCAGCGGGCGAGCCGGGCGGCGACGTCCCGGTACGGCCGCGCGAACGCGCGAGCGGAGGCGGGGTCGCCGATCCGGGCGGGCGACAGCATCAGTCCGGGAAACGGTTCCAGCCGGAGTGGCCCCGCGACGTACGGCGGGGTGACCACCGAGCTGGACTCCATCCGGGCATCGTACGAGGCCACCGCTGACTCGCCTGGCAGGGTGGGGCCATGCTCGGATCGTCCGCGGAGGCCCTGTGCGCGGCCTACGACCTGGCCATGCTCGACCTCGACGGGGTCGTCTATGTCGGGTCCGAGGCGGTGCCGGGAGCGGCCGATCACATCGCGGCGGCGAGGGCCGCCGGCATGCGGTGCGCGTTCATCACCAACAACGCCTCCCGACCGCCTGAGAGCGTCTCGGAGCACCTGACCGAGCTCGGCGTGCCGGCGAAGGCACAGGACGTGGTGACCTCGGCGCAGGCTGCCTGCCGGCTGCTTCTCGACCGGCTCGGGCCCGACGCCGCGGTGGCGCTGCTCGGCGGACCGGGGCTCGAGGTCGCGCTCCGGGAGGCGGGCCTGGTGCCTGTCGCCGTTGCAGACCCCGCCGCGCAGGCGCTGGTGTCCGGCTACGGGCCGGAGGTGCTGTGGCGGGACGTGATGAGGGCCGCGGTGCGGGTCCGCGACGGGTTGTGGTGGGTGGCCAGCAACACCGACTACACGATCCCCACCGCCTACGGCGTGGCCCCAGGGCACGGAATGCTGGTGCAGAGCCTCAGCTCCTTCTCGGGCGTAGCACCGGAGGTGGCGGGCAAGCCGTCCCGGCCGTTGCTCGACGAGACCGTACGGCGGGTGGGCGGCGAACGCCCGCTCATGGTGGGCGACCGGCTCGACACCGACATCGCCGGCGCCACGAACGCCGGCGTGGAGTCGTTGCTGGTGCTGACCGGGGTCACCGGGTTGTCCGATCTGGTCGCCGCTGACCCTGAGGAGCGCCCCACCTACCTCGCGAGCGATCTCACCGGCCTGCTGGAGCCGCATCGAGCGCCCGAGCCCGTCGACGGCGGCTGCGCGTCGGGCGGGTGGCGCGCGACGGTGGTCGACGAGCGGCTCGAGGTGACCGGCGAGGGTGCGGCCGACGACTGGTGGCGGGCGGTCGCGGCCGCGGCGTGGGCGTACCGGGACCGGACCGGCGCGGTGGCAGAGGTCGATGGACTGGTCGCGCCGCCGACATGAACCGCAGGGTCGGAAGGTAGCCTCTGGCGCATGAGCGAGGAGCACGCCACCTACGACGAGTCCGGCCCGGAAGCGGTGCCGGCCGAGTCGTTCGAGCCGGCCGAGCCGGTCCGCACCGGCGTGGAGCGGGTGGACGCGGTCGTCGATGCCGTGTCCGGGCTCGGCGATCGACCGGTCGACGAGCACGTCGCCGTGTTCGAGGCCGCTCACGACGAGCTGCGCCGTACTCTCGACTCCCCGCCGGACGACGCCGAGTAGGACCGCTTCGGATGCCGCCGCGCCGCCTGCGGCTCGACGCAGAGCTGGTCCGTCGGGGGCTGGCCAGATCGCGCGAGCACGCGAGCGAGCTGATCGCGGCGGGGCGGGTGCGGGTGGCCGGCGGCGTGGCCGCCAAACCGGCCACGGGAGTCACCACCGACGCCGCCATCGTGGTGGCGGAGGATCCGGACCGCCCCGACTACGTGTCGCGGGGTGGCCACAAGCTGGCGGGTGCGTTGGCGGCGTTCGAGCCCCTCGGCCTGACGGTGGCCGGGCGACGGTGCCTGGATGCCGGTGCATCGACCGGTGGCTTCACCGACGTCCTGCTCCGCAACGGGGCAGCGGAGGTGGTGGCGGTCGACGTGGGCTACGGACAGCTGGCGTGGAGCCTGCGCAGCGACGAGCGGGTGCGCGTGGTCGATCGGCAGAACGTCCGCGAGCTCACTCCCGAGCTGGTCGGGGGGCCGGTGGACGTGGTGGTCGGGGACCTTTCGTTCATCTCGCTGTCGCTGGTGCTGGACGCCCTGATCGGGGTCACCCGCGCTGACGGAGACCTGGCCCTGATGGTCAAGCCGCAGTTCGAGGTCGGCAAGGACAGAGTCGGCCGGGGTGGTGTGGTCCGCGACCCGGCACTGCGGGCCGAGGCGGTGTCCGCGGTCGCGGACGCCTCCGGGGCACGGGGGTGGGGTGCCCGTGCGGTCACGGTCAGCCCGCTGCCGGGGCCGTCCGGGAACGTCGAGTTCTTCCTCTGGCTCCGGTCGGGAGCCGCGACGATCACCACCGCGGACATCGAGGCGGTTGTGCGGGGCGCCACCGGCCCGGGGGTGGTGGGTGAGAGGGTTGACCCGTGACTGAGACCGGCTCCCATGGGGTTCCACGCCGGGTGCTCGTGCTCGCCCACACCGGGCGGGAGGAGGCCCGCAAGGTGGCCCGTGCCTTCGTCGAGGCATTGACCAGTCACGGGATCGCGGTGCGGCTGCTGGCAGCGGAAGCGGCCGACCTCGGGGTCGAGCCCGACTCCTACGACCCTCCGCTGGAGCTCACCGACTCGGAGACCGACGCGAGCCACGAGTGCGAGCTGACCGTGGTCGTCGGAGGCGACGGCAGCATCCTCCGCGCCGCCGAGGTCACCCATGCCCGGCTGACACCGGTGCTGGGCGTCAACCTGGGTCACGTGGGCTTCCTGGCGGAGGCGGAGCACGACGACGTGGAGTCCACGATCGACGCGATCGTGCACCGCCGCTACACCGCGGAGGACCGGCTCACCATCGACGTCAGCGTCTACCGCGACGGCGAGCTGGTGGCGAGCACGTTCGCGGTCAACGAGGTCAGCGTCGAGAAGGCGGCTCGGGAGCGGATGCTCGAGGTCGTCGTGGAGATCGACGGCCGTCCGTTGTCGCGGTGGGGATGCGACGGAGTGGTGTGTGCGACCCCGACCGGCTCCACCGCCTACAACTTCTCCGCCGGCGGGCCGATCGTGTGGCCGCAGGTCGAGGCGCTCTGCATCGTGCCCATCAGCGCCCACGCGCTGTTCGCCCGGCCGATGGTGGTCGCGCCCACCTCGGTGCTCGCCATCGAGGTGCTCGCCCGCACCGAGGGCGCGGGGGTCCTGTGGGCCGATGGCCGGCGCACCGTCGACCTGCCGCCCGGCGCCCGGATCGAGGTACGCCGAGGCGAGCACCCGGTGCGCCTGGTCCGCCTGCACAAGGCGCCGTTCACCGACCGGCTGGTGGCCAAGTTCGGGCTGCCGGTCGAGGGCTGGCGGGGCGCCGCCGAGCGACGGCGGGACGCCCGGTGATCGAGGAGATCCGGATCGGCTCGCTCGGGGTGATCGACTCGTCGACCCTCGAGCTCGGACCCGGCCTCACGGTGATCACCGGCGAGACCGGCGCGGGCAAGACCATGGTGGTCACCGCGCTCGGGTTGCTGCTCGGCGGCCGCGCCGACAGCGGCGCGGTGCGCAGCGGGGCCCGCCAGGCCCGGATCGAGGGCGTGGTGGCCGCGGGCGACGGCGCAGCGGAGTTCTGGGGCCCGTTCGCCGCCGGTGTGGACGACGCGGGCGGAGAGGTCGAGGACGACCGCGTCGTTCTGGCCCGCAACCTGTCCGCCGAGGGCCGGTCTCGCGCGTTCGTCGGCGGTGCCGCGGTGCCGGTCACCACGCTCGCCCAGGTGGCGGAGCCGCTGGTGGCGGTGCACGGACAGTCCGACCAGCACCGGCTGCTCCAGGCCCGCGCGCAGCGCGATGCGCTGGACCGGTTCGGCGGACCGTCGCTGCTGGACCTCGCGGCGAGCTACCGCGAGCTCTACACCCGGCTGCGGACCCTCGAGACGGAGCTCGACGAGGTGGTGGTCACCGCTCGGGAGCGGGCCAGGGAGGCCGACCTGCTGCGGTTCGGCCTCGGGGAGATCGAGGCGGTCCGACCCGAGCCGGGTGAGGACACGACACTGGCCTCCGAGGAGTCGCGGCTGGGCTTCGCCGACACCCTGCGGGCCGCCGCGGAGCAGGCGCGAGAGGCGCTCTCGAGCGATCAGGAGGCGCCGGACGCGCTCGCCGCCGTGGCCGCGGCCCGGGTGCTGCTCGACGGCGTGCGAGAGCACGACGCGGCGGCCGGGGAGCTGGCCGACCGGTTGGCCGAGGTGGCCTACCTGCTGTCCGACGTGGCGGCTGACGTGGCGTCGTACGCCACTCGCATCGACACCGACCCGGCCCGGCTGGCAGCGGTGTCCGAGCGACGGGCGGCGCTGACCACGCTGACCCGGAAGTACGGCGAGAGCATCGACGAGGTGCTCGCCTGGGCCGAGCAGTCGGCCGCGCGGCTCCTGGAGCTGGACTCGACCGACGAGCGCATCGAGGGCCTGCGCGCCGAGCAGGAGCAGCTGCGCGGGGAGCTGTCGGAGGCCGCCACCGCGCTGTCGGCGGCCCGCACCGAGGCCGCCGGCCGGCTGTCGGCCGAGGTCACCGGTGAGCTCGCCCAGCTCGCGATGCCGGATGCCCGGGTCGAGATCACGGTGGTCCCGACCGACCCCGGACCCTCGGGTGCCGACGAGGTGACGTTCCTGCTGGCCGCCAACACCGGCTCGGAGCCCCGGCCGCTGCACAAGGGCGCCTCGGGCGGTGAGCTGTCCCGCGTGATGCTGGCGCTCGAGGTGTCGCTGGCCGGCACCAGCCCGGTGCCGACGTTCGTGTTCGACGAGGTCGACGCCGGTGTCGGGGGAGCGGCCGCGGTCGAGGTCGGTCGCCGGCTCGCCCGGCTGGCGCGCACCGCGCAGGTGCTGGTCGTCACCCACCTGCCGCAGGTGGCGGCGTACGCCGACCGCCATGTCCTGGTCGAGAAGGCCAGCGACGGGTCGGTGACCAGCTCGGGCCTGACCACGCTCGACGACGAGGGCCGCGAGAGCGAGCTGAGCCGGATGCTGGCCGGACTCGCCGACTCCGACACGGCCTTGGCGCACGCCCGCGAGCTTCTGGATGTCGCGCGAGCGCGGGACTGAGCTTGCGAGGTCCCGGTCAGCGAGCGGGTTGTGGGGGCCAGTGCAGACGGGGCTCGCGACGGGGTGCACCGGCCGTATCACAACACCAATCTGCGCGTGGCGTCTCCTAGCGTCCCCACCCTCGGATAGGATGGAGTCCCGTGAAGCTGGCCCCCGGATCCCACCCGACAAAGCACGTGTTCGTGACCGGAGGCGTCGCCTCCTCGCTCGGCAAGGGCCTCACCGCCTCGAGCCTCGGCAGGCTGCTGCGGTCCCGCGGCCTCCGGGTCACCATGCAGAAGCTCGACCCCTACCTCAACGTCGACCCCGGCACCATGAACCCGTTTCAGCACGGGGAGGTCTTCGTCACCAACGACGGCGCCGAGACCGATCTCGACGTCGGCCACTACGAGCGCTTCCTTGACACCGACCTGAAGGCGTTCGCCAACGTCACGACCGGTCAGGTCTACTCCACGGTGATCGCCAAGGAGCGCAAGGGGGAGTACCTCGGCGACACCGTCCAGGTGATCCCGCACATCACCAACGAGATCAAGGACCGGATCATCCGGATGGGCACCGGCACGGGCGACGACGAGGTCGACGTGGTCATCACCGAGGTCGGCGGCACGGTCGGTGACATCGAGTCGCTGCCGTTCCTCGAGGCGGCTCGCCAGGTCCGGCACGACATCGGTCGGGACAACTGCTTCTTCCTGCACGTCTCGCTGGTGCCGTTCATCGGGCCTTCGGGCGAGCTGAAGACCAAGCCCACCCAGCACTCGGTCGCGGCCCTGCGCCAGGTCGGTATCCAGCCCGACGCGGTGGTCTGCCGGGCCGACCGCGAGCTCCCCGACTCGATCAAGCGCAAGATCTCGCTGATGTGCGACGTCGACCAGGAGGCGGTGGTCTGCGCGGCCGACGCGCCGTCGATCTACGACATCCCCAAGGTGCTGCACCGCGAGGGTCTCGACGCCTACGTCGTCCGCCGCCTCGACCTGCCGTTCCGTGACGTCGACTGGACCGACTGGGACGACCTGCTGCGCCGGGTCCACCACCCGGCCGAGGACGTCACGGTCGCGCTCGTCGGCAAGTACGTCGACCTGCACGACGCCTACCTGTCGGTCGCGGAGGCGCTCCGGGCCGGCGGCTTCGCCCACGACGCGCGGGTCGACCTGCGCTGGGTGCCCTCCGACGAGTGCGAGGACCCGGCAGGCGCCGCCAAGCACCTGAGCGACGTCGACGCGGTGTGCGTGCCGGGTGGCTTCGGCGTCCGCGGCATCGAGGGCAAGGTGGGTGCGCTCACCTACGCCCGCACCCACGGCATCCCCACGCTGGGTCTCTGCCTCGGGCTGCAGTGCATGGTCATCGAGTACGCCCGCTCGGTGGCCGGCCTGGAGAAGGCGGACTCCACCGAGTTCAACACCGACTGCACCGAGCCGGTCATCGCCACGATGGAGGAGCAGAAGTCCTACGTCGACGAGGGAGGTGACCTCGGCGGCACCATGCGCCTCGGCCTCTACCCGGCCGACCTGGCGGCCGGCTCGCTGGCCCGTGAGGCCTACGGCGAGGCCACCATCCAGGAGCGGCACCGCCACCGCTACGAGGTCAACAACGCCTACCGCGAACAGCTCCGGATGGCGGGGCTGGTGTTCTCCGGGACCAACCCCGACCTCGACCTGGTCGAGTTCGTCGAGCTGCCCCGCGACGTGCACCCCTACTACGTCGCGACCCAGGCCCACCCCGAGCTGCGGTCGCGGCCGACCCGCCCGCACCCGCTGTTCAAGGGCCTGATCGGCGCAGCACTCGACCGCCAGCGGGAGCTGCGGTTCCCGATCGACGAGACCGGGCTGCGCCGCGACCCCGAGGACGACTAGTGCCGGAGCTGGCCGACCGACGGGAGGACTGGCCGGTCGTCGAGAGCCGCGACCTGCACCGCGGCGACTGGGTGGTCGCGCTGCGCTCCGACCGGATCCGGCATCCCGACCAGCCCGACGGAGAGACGTTCAAGCGGATCGTCCTCGAGCATCCAGGTGCGGTCGTGGTGCTGGCCATCGACGACGAGGACCGCGCGATCTGCCTGTCGCAGTACCGGCACGCCGCGCGGCAGCGGTTCGTGGAGCTCCCGGCGGGCGTGATCGACTCCGAGGAGGAGCCGCTGGAGGTCGGCCGGCGCGAGCTGCGGGAGGAGGCCGGCCTGGAGGCGGGGGACTGGACCCACCTGCTCTCGGCGTACTCCTCTCCCGGCTACTCCGCCGAGGTCATCCACTACTACCTGGCCCAGGACCTGCGCGAGGTCGGACGCGGCGACTTCGTGCTGGCCCACGAGGAGGCCGACATGCAGCTGTTCCGCGTGCCGTTCACCGAGCTGCGCGACGCGGTGCTGGCCGGCGCGGTCCGCGACGCGCCGGTGGCGCTCGCAGTGATGGCGGCTCAGGTCCGGGGGCTGGCGCCCGGCACGGCGGCGCCGGAGTAGGGTCGCGGAGCGGCCCGTCACGACGAGGTGGCGGGGACCCGGGAGGAGAGAACGCGTGAAGGTCGGGATCCCCAAGGAAGTCAAGAACCACGAGTACCGCGTGGCGATCACGCCGATCGGTGTGCACGAGCTGACGGCTCATGGTCATGAGGTGCTCATCGAGCGGGCCGCGGGTGTGGGCTCGCAGATCCCCGATGAGCAGTACGTCGCGGCCGGGGCCAAGATCCTCGACTCCGCGGACGAGGTGTGGGGCACCGCGGACCTGGTGCTGAAGGTCAAGGAGCCGATCGCCGAGGAGTACCACCGGATGCGGGAGGGGCTGACGCTGTTCACCTACCTGCACCTGGCCGCAGACAAGCCGCTGACCGAGGAGCTCATCAAGCGCAACGTCACTGCGATCGCCTACGAGACGGTGCAGCTGCCCTCGGGCGGGCTGCCGCTGCTCTACCCGATGTCGGAGGTGGCCGGCTGCCTGGCACCCCAGGTGGGCGCGCACGCGCTGCTGAAGGCTCAGGGCGGCAGCGGGGTCCTGCTCGGCGGGATCGGCGGGGTGGCGAACGCCAAGGTGGTGATCATCGGTGCCGGGGTCTCCGGCCAGAACGCCGCCAACATCGCGCTCGGCATGGGCGCCGACGTCACCCTGCTGGACACCGACCTGGACAAGCTGCGGATGTCGTTTTGGCGCTACAACAACCGGGTGCACGGGTTGGCCTCGTCGAAGCTGGCGATCCAGGAGCAGGTGCGCCAGGCGGACCTGGTGATCGGGGCGGTGCTGATCCCCGGCGCGGCGGCGCCGAAGCTGGTCTCCAACGACCTGGTGGCGCAGATGAAGCCGGGCAGTGTGCTGGTCGACATCGCGGTGGACCAGGGTGGCTGCTTCGAGGACACCCACGCGACCACGCACTCCGACCCGACCTACCCGGTCCACGACTCGATCTTCTACTGCGTGGCGAACATGCCCGGCGCGGTGCCGAACACCTCGACGTACGCGCTGACCAACGCGACCATGCCGTACGCCGTGGCGCTCGCCGACAAGGGCTGGGCCCAGGCCTGCCGCGACGACCGCAGCCTCGCCCTGGGCCTGAACACCCACGCCGGCAAGCTCACCAACGCTCCGGTCGGCGAAGCCGTGGGGATCGAGGCGGCCTCCTTGGAGGAGGCCCTGGCCTGAACGACCTGGACCGGGCGGTCCGCACCTATCTCGATCACCTCTCGGTCGAGAAGGGGCTCGCGGCCAACACCCTCACCTCGTACCGGCGCGACCTGCGGCGCTACCTGCAGTACCTGGCGGAGGCAGGCATCGACGACCTCCCCTCGATCACCGAGGAGACGGTTGCGGGGTTCCTGATGCGGCTGCGCGAGGGCGATCCCGATCACCCGCCGCTGAGCTCCACCTCCGCGGCCCGGACCGTGGTGGCGGTGCGCGGGTTCCACCGGTTCGCGGTGGCCGACGGGCTGACCGAGCTCGATCCCGCCAGCGGCGTGAAGCCGCCGGCGCCGGCCAAGCGACTGCCCAAGGCACTCCCGCTCTCCGACGTCGAGGCGATCCTCGAGGCGGCGGGGGCTCCCGGCACCACGTTGGCGCTGCGGGACCGGGCGCTGCTCGAGGTCCTCTACGGCACCGGTGCCCGGATCTCCGAGGCGGTCGGCCTGGACGTCGACGATCTCGACGAGACCGACGGCACCGTGCTGCTGCGCGGCAAGGGCGGCAAGGAGCGGCTGGTGCCGATCGGCTCCTACGCGCGGGAGGCGGTCGCCGCCTACCTCGTGCGCGGCCGTCCCGAGCTGGCATCGACCGGCAAGAGCGGGCCGGCGCTGTTCCTCAACGCGCAGGGCGGCCGGCTTTCCCGCCAGTCCGCCTGGACGGTGCTGGTGAAGACCGCCGACCGGGCCGGCGTGACCCGTGACGTCTCCCCGCACACCCTGCGGCACTCCTTCGCCACCCACCTGCTCGACGGCGGCGCCGACGTACGCGTCGTCCAGGAGCTGCTCGGCCACGCGTCGGTCACGACCACGCAGGTCTACACGCTGGTGACGGTCGACAACCTGCGCGAGATCTTCGCGACCGCCCATCCGCGGGCCCGTGAGTGACCCCGACGAGGTCTACGAGCGCTTCACCGACTGGGTGAGCGACCGGGGCCTCGAGCTCTACCCGCACCAGGACGAGGCGCTCATCGAGATCCTCTCCGGCAACAACGTCATCCTGGCGACCCCGACTGGCTCCGGGAAGTCGCTGGTGGCGCTGGGCGCCCACCGAGCCGCGCTGGCCGACGACCGGGTGTCGTTCTACACCGCGCCGATCAAGGCGCTGGTCAGCGAGAAGTTCTTCGACCTGTGTGCGGCCCTCGGCGCCGACCAGGTCGGCATGCTGACCGGCGACGCGTCCGTGAACCCGGATGCCCCGGTGATCTGCTGCACCGCCGAGGTGCTCGCCAACATCGCGTTGCGCGAGGGGTCCCTGGCCGACGTCGGCCTGGTGGTGATGGACGAGTTCCACTTCTACGCCGAGCCGGACCGCGGCTGGGCGTGGCAGGTGCCGCTGCTGACCCTGCCGCACGCGCAGTTCGTGCTGATGTCGGCCACCCTCGGCGACGTCAGTGAGCTCGCCGCCGACCTGACCCGGCGCAACGGGCGGGAGACGTCGGTGATCGCCGATGCGGAGCGGCCGGTGCCGCTGACGTTCACATGGGCGCTCACCCCGCTCGCGGAGACGCTGGAGGAGCTGGTCAGCACCCACCAGGCGCCCGTCTACGTCGTGCACTTCACCCAGGCCGCCGCGGTCGAGCACGCGACCAGCCTGCTCAATGCGCGCGGCGTGGCCGCGGGCAGCGACGAGCTGCGCGACCGGCTCGCGGGGTTCCGCTTCGGCGCGGGGTTCGGCAAGACGCTCGCGAAGCTGCTGCGGCGTGGCATCGGCGTGCACCACGCGGGCATGCTGCCGCGCTACCGGAGGCTCGTGGAGCAGCTCGCGCAGGCGGGGCTGCTGACGGTGATCTGCGGCACCGACACCCTGGGCGTCGGCATCAACGTGCCGATCCGGACGGTGCTCTTCACCGGTCTGGCGAAGTACGACGGCACCCGGCAGCGGATCCTGCGCACCCGCGAGTTCCTGCAGATCGCCGGCCGGGCCGGCCGGGCCGGGTTCGACACCGCCGGCTACGTCGTGGTGCAGGCGCCCGAGCACGTCATCGAGAACGAGCGCGCCAAGGCCAAGGCGGCCGCCAAGAACGCCGCCAACCCCAAGAAGAAGAGCAAGGCCCAGCTGAAGAAGCCGCCCGAGGGCACGGTCGTGTGGACCGAGGAGACCTTCCAGAAGCTGATGGCCGGGGTGCCCGAGAAGCTCGTCTCGCGGATGCGGGTCGACAACTCCACGCTGATCAATGTGCTGTCGCGGGAGGAGGACGCGTTCCCGGTGCTGCGCCGCCTGCTCCAGGACAACCACGAGGACCGCCGCAGCCAGCTCCGGCTGAGCCGGCGGGCGCTCCGCCTGGCCCGCAGCCTGGTTCACTCCGGCGTGCTGTCGCGGCTCGACGAGACCGACGCCCTCGGCCGCCGCTACGTCCTCACCGTCGACCTGCCCGAGGACTTCGCGCTCAACCAGCCGCTGGCGCACTTCGCGCTGGCCGCGCTCGAGGTGCTCGACCCGGACTCACCCGACCACGCGCTCGACGTGGTCTCGGTGGTCGAGGCGGTCCTGGAGGGTCCGCGGCAGGTCCTGTTCGCCCAGCAGCGGGTCGCGCGCGACGCGGCGATCGCGGAGATGAAGGCCGACGGTCTCGAGTACGACGAGCGGATGCGGCTCCTCGACGAGGTCACCTGGCCGCAGCCGCTGGCCGAGCTGCTCGAGGCGACATACGCGATCTACCGGCAGGCGCATCCCTGGCTCACCGAGGACGCCCTGGGCCCGAAGTCGGTCGTGCGGGAGATGTACGAACAGGGCATGAGCTTCACCGACTTCGTCGGGCGCTACCAGCTGGCCAGGTCGGAGGGGCTGGTGCTGCGCTACCTGACCGACGCCTACCGCACGCTGCGCCAGACCGTGCCGGAGGCGCACCGCACGCCCGAGCTCGACGACCTCGTCGAGTGGCTGGGGGAGACCGTGCGCCAGACCGACTCGTCCCTGCTCGACGAGTGGGAGGCGCTCAGCGACCCCGACCACGCCTCCCGGACAGTGACGGAGCACGAGCCGCCGACGACGCCTCGCCCGATCTCCGCGCTGGTGCGGCCGTTCACGATCATGATCCGCACCGCGAGGTTCCGCCGGGTCGCGCTGGTCGCCCGCGACGACCTGGACGGGCTGATGGCGCGCGAGCGCGCGGCCGCGGACCGCACCGACCC